>JBIIBU010000224.1:0-3693 GCA_044239235.1 Flavobacteriales bacterium | reverse complement strand
TAGCCACATAGATACAGAATACAGGTTCACCTTTATCGTAAAATTCTTTTTGATTGATGATAGTATCGATCGCCACGGTAGTTTTACCTGTTTGACGGTCACCGATAATCAACTCACGTTGGCCACGTCCGATTGGAATCATTGCGTCAATCGCTTTGATACCAGTTTGAAGTGGTTCGTTTACTGGCTGACGATAGATAACGCCAGGAGCTTTACGCTCAAGTGGCATTTCGAAAAGTTCGCCAGCGATCGGACCTTTACCATCGATTGGTTCACCGAGGGTATTCAATACACGACCAAGGAGGCCTTCGCCAGCCATAACAGACGCGATGCGTTTGGTACGCTTAACACTTGCACCTTCTTTAAGATCGCCTGAAGGACCGAGCAATACGGCACCCACGTTGTCCTCTTCAAGGTTCAACGCGATACCGCGAACTCCGTTTTCGAATTCGATCAACTCTCCGGACTGAACATTTGATAGTCCGTAGATACGAGCAATTCCATCACCTACTTGAAGGATGGTGCCCACTTCCTGAAGTTCGGCTTCTGATTTGAAACCGGCCAACTGCTCGCGCAAGATGGCTGATACTTCGCCAGGTTTAACTTCTGCCATGTGTCAGAAAATATTTTTAAATAATAAAAGCCTGGATTAAATCTCAGGCACGTAGGGATTCTTTTCGAATTCCCTCCTTAAGCTTTTTATTTCGCCAGAAATAGAAGCATCTACTTGATTGTCTCCCACTTTGAGGATGAAACCGCCGATCAAACTTTCGTCTACTTTTTCTACTAACTCAATAGAATCACCAGTTCCAAGTTTAGACGCTAGAGCGTGCATTTCTGCGCGCGTTTGATCATCGATCGGAGCAGCAGTCGTTACCTGTGCCATTACTACTTTTCTGTACTCTTTTACTTGAGCAACATAAGAAGCAGCTATTTCACCAAGCATTCCTTCGCGACCCTTATTAGTAAGGAGCACCATGAATGATTTTGAAATCTCTCCGATGTACGAAGCGAAGATCGATTCAATCACCTTCACTTTCGTGTCGGTCTTGATGATCGGACTCAACAATAGCAATTCCAAGTCGCGGCTATTAGTAATAGTCGTGGCTACCAACTGCATGTCAGCATATACTTCATCCGTCTTGTTTCTCTCGTTAGAAAGAATCAATAATGATTTGGCATATCTGGAGGCAATTCTGATTCCTTTCATGATCTCTTAGTTCGCGCTGATTTCAGCAGCCAATGAGTGATTCAATGCTTTTTGTTTGTCGGCTTCGGTGAGTTTTTCTTTCACCAATTTCTCTGCGATGTCAATCGAAAGAGTTGCAACTGAATTTTTCAATTCAGCAATAGCAGCTTTCTTTTGATTGTCGATCTCAGCTTTAGCAGAGGTGATCATACGATCAGCTTCAGCTTGCGCTCTCGCGTGAGCTTCTGCGCGAACTTTCTCGCCCATTACTTTAGCTTCTTTGAGAATTTGGTCGCGTTCCTCACGTGCCTCACGAAGCAATGCCTCGTTTCCAGCTTGGAGTTTTGCCATCTCACTGCGTGCGCGTTCAGCTTCGTTAAGAGCATTTGCAATGCCCTCTTCGCGCTCCTTTAGCGACGTCATGATTGGCCCCCATGCCATCTTCTTAAGAAGAAAGAGCACGATCAAGAACGAAACACTCGCCCAAAAGACGGTACCTACTGATACACTGAGCAAACCTTCCATTTTTCTGAGGTTGTCTTAATTAAAGAACACTAGTTGAATTAAGCGATTGCAACGAGCAAGCACACGATCACTGCGAAAAGTGCAACACCCTCTACAAGAGCGGCAGCAACGATCATGTTAGCACGAAGATCACCAGTAGCTTCTGGTTGACGAGCCATTGACTCTAGAGCTGTTCCACCGATACGGCCTACACCGATACCTGCTCCAACTGCTGCTAGACCAGCGCCGATGCCAGCCAAACCTTGATTCATTACTGTGTCCAACAAAACTGTAAGAAATTCCATTGTTTTATGGTTTAAATTATAACGTATTAATGATGGTCTTCTTCATGGTGGTGCTCTTGTGTTGCATCACCGAAATACAATGCAGCCAACAACGTAAATACATACGCCTGAAGGAATGCTACTAGCAATTCGATAAAGAACATGAACACCATAAAAAGTACTGCTCCAACCCCGATACTGTAACCCGCTACTGCACTATTCTGACCGAACAACAACACCAATCCTACAAACGCAAGAATGATAATGTGACCAGCAGTGATATTGGCAGTGAGACGAATCATCAATACTGTAGGCTTGATGAACAAACTCATTATTTCAATCGGAACTAAAATAAACTTGATAGGAAGTGGCACTCCTGGAGGCCAGAAAATGTGACCCCAATAGTGCTTATTGCCATTCACCGAAGTGATGATAAAGACAATTGCTGCCAACACCAATGTGATACTCATTGTACCTGTGATATTGAATCCACCAATGAATGGAATCAAACCAAGCATGTTACACATCCAGATGAAGAAGAACGTAGTCAACAAGAAAGGAACGAAAGCATCTGCTCTCTTCTTACCTATTGACGGTATGGCAACTTCATTGCGGATAAACAAAATGAATGGCTCAAACAAATTTTGCATGCCCGTTGGAGCCATGCCTTTTCTCTTTTTGTAAGAACTAGCAATGCTGCGGAAAATGATGATCATCAAGACAATGACGAACAGCATTCCGAATACTGACTTAGTGATTGAGAAGTCCATTGGCTTTACAAACTCGAACTTGGTGTCGTGACCATGAGCATCCGCCGCAGGAACAACCGCTGCTGCAGCATGCGCGGCAGTATCAGCAGCATGATGAACAGTCATTTGACCTTCAACGTGAGACTCTGCATGAGCAGCAGTGTCTACTGGAGCTGCAGCATGAACCTCATGAATTGGATGACCGTGCGCGTCCAATTTTGGAGCTTTAGGATCAAAAACAACTATCTTCTCTCCTCTGTTTTCATAAGTGATTCCAGAAGATGAAGTGTAAGGCTTGAATTTCAAATGACCGTGCTCATGACCGTCCCAGAAATTACTTGAAGAAAATACTTCAAGATGACCTTCATGATAAAGAATGATTGGAAGGGGAATGTGAATATCACCAATGATGTGAATCTGATGAGCATCCGAAATGTGGTGCATGATCATTTCACCTGGCTTGAACTTCTCTTCAGCTGCATGACCTTCGGTCGCCGTGGCTTCGTGTTGTCCAAACGCAGTGCTAACAAGTAGCGCAAACGCGAATAAAGTCAAAGATACTTTCTTCGACAAACTGATTACACTTGTGAGCACGTTTTGCATATGGTTTACCCCTCTGAAAATTGCGCGGCAAAAGTAGGCACGTAATTGATACAAAAAAGCATATATTTAAAAAAAACTTTACATTTCACTCGAAGGCCTTATTTGATAGGCTTTTCAGAGACAAAAAAGTTTATATTTTTTTTAACAATGAATCAATTCCGAATCTCTTTACTTCGCATTCCAATATTTTTGTAGCAGTATGAGAACAAATCATGAAATTGACTTCCGCATTTTCGGTGAGGAAATGCAATGTGTAGAAATCGAACTAGATCCTCAAGAAACCGTTGTAGCGGAGTCTGGAGCCTTTATGTATATGGACGATGGAATCAAAATGGAAACCATTTTCGGTGATGGTTCCAAGTCT
>JBIIBU010000222.1:0-3757 GCA_044239235.1 Flavobacteriales bacterium | reverse complement strand
GAATCGCAATTATTTCTGCACCAAAACTACGAGGTTTTGGCTTTCGTCGTTCATGATTCGAACAAAAAATTGAGTAACAAGGAAAAATTTACAATAAATAAGGCATCAACAGCCAATATTGTCAGAGAAAACAACTATATCAAGAACTTAAAGTCAATTTGAAAATATATATAAATTCATAAACGAAACACCTGATTTCTATAGACAAACTCATTTTTTGAGTCGAAATAATATTGTGAAGACTTTTGATCAGAATCCGCGCAACCGTTTCACTAAATTTGCAGTCAACCAAACAATTTCATCAAAAAATGGTCGAAACAACCACACAAAAGCTCACTTCACAAGAAGCGATGCACCTCGAAGACAATTATGGAGCCCATAATTATCACCCAATTCCTGTGGTAATTGACCGAGCTGAAGGCGTCTTTGTTTGGGATTTAGAAGGCAACAAATACTACGACTTTCTATCTGCTTATTCAGCAGTCAACCAAGGTCATTGCCATCCTAGAATTATCAAAGCCCTCACTACTCAGGCTCAGAAAGTCACTTTAACATCTCGTGCATTCTATAATAGCAGGCTTGGAGAATATGAAAAGTACATCACTGAATATTTCGGTTATGACAAGGTTCTACCCATGAATACCGGAGTTGAAGGAGGAGAAACCGCAGTGAAATTGGCCCGCCGCTGGGCGTATGACGTTAAGGGAGTGCCTGCGAATCAAGCTAAAATGGTTTTTGTAGAAGGAAACTTTTGGGGGCGCACTTTAGCGGCCATTTCATCTTCACAAGATCCAAGCAGCACATCCGGCTTCGGACCATTCATGCCCGGATACATTATTGTCCCTTACAATAATCTTGACGCCATTGAAGAGGCCTTCAAAGCAGAACCGAATATCGCCGGGTTTATGTTCGAACCAATCCAAGGCGAAGCAGGTGTAGTTGTACCCCACGAAGGCTACCTGCAAGGTGTCCGAGACCTATGCACAAAATACAACGTACTAATGATTGCTGACGAGGTTCAAACCGGATTAGCAAGAACAGGACGAATGCTTGCTTGCGATCATGAAAATGTAAAACCAGACTTACTAGTTCTTGGAAAAGCGCTTTCTGGCGGTGTACTTCCTGTATCTGCAGTGCTTTCAAGCAATGAGGTTATGATGACCATCAAACCTGGAGAGCACGGTTCGACATACGGCGGGAATCCACTTGCATGCGCGGTGGCAATAGAAGCTTTGCAAGTTTTAAAAGATGAAAAACTTGCTGAGAATTCTGAAAAACTTGGACAATTATTCCGAAGCGAAATCAACAAATTTATCGCTCAAAATGATCTTGTAACACTTGTGAGAGGCCGCGGATTGCTCAATGCCATCGTTATCGACGACATGGAAGATGGACACACAGCTTGGGATATCTGCATCGAACTTTCTAAAAATGGGTTGCTTGCAAAACCAACGCACGGCAACATCATCCGCTTCGCACCTCCACTTACCATTAATGAAGAACAGTTAATGGATTGCGTGAGAATCATCACAACTACAATCAGCAACTTTAAGAAATAAACCGAATAAATATTCGGTTTTAAGCAATACCATCTATCACATCGTACTTCGTTACGATGTGGTATTTGCCGTTTTGCATTTTCACCAAAACAGCTGGTGTGTCTCTATTAATAAGCTTCGAAAGTGAATTAATATCTGTACTTTCCTCTACTATTGGAAACGGAGCACCCATTACATCTTCGATCTTTTTATCTAGCAATCTAGGATCCTCCACCAATACCTGGAAAACCTTGCTTTCATCAATAGAACCAGCAAACTGGCCATCCTTGATTACAGGAATCTGCGTGATGTTGAACTTCTTCATTTTAGCAACTGCGTGTCCAACAAGCTCTCCAGAGCCAATAGTTACCAGAGGTTTGTCTGCATGATCAGCAATCAAATCTTTCGCAGTTTTCTTTTCTACTTCTAAGAATCCACGATCGCGCATCCACTCATCGTTAAACATTTTTCCAAGATATCTTGTACCATGGTCATGGAAAATCACAACAACAACATCTCCTTCTTTAAACATGTCCTTCATTTGAAGAAGGCCTGCTATTGCACTACCCGCGCTGTTTCCAACAAATATAGCTTCGTCGCGTGCGATTGCTCTTGTATAAATAGCAGCATCTTTGTCGGTCACTTTTTCGAAGTGATCTATCAAACTAAAATCAACATTTTGTGGTAAAAAATCTTCGCCGATTCCTTCAGTGATATATGGATAGATTTCGTTTTTATCAAAATCACCAGTCTCCTTGTATTTTTTAAAAACACTACCGTAAGTATCGATTCCTAATACTTTAATATTTGGATTTTTTTCTTTCAAAAAACGTGCAGTTCCGCTGATAGTTCCACCTGTTCCAACACCCACCACAAGATGGGTAATCTTCCCGTCCGTTTGCTCCCAAATCTCTGGACCCGTTGTTTCATAATGCGCTTGGGCATTGCTTGGATTATCATATTGATTCGGCTTCCAGCTGTTTGGAACTTCCTTTTCCAAACGAGATGAGACACTATAGTATGAACGTGGATCCTCTGGATCAACGTTGGTTGGACAAACGATTACTTCTGCTCCAAAAGCACGAAGCGCGTCAAACTTTTCTTTTGACTGTTTATCTGTAGAAGTAAAAATACATTTATACCCTTTTATAACCGCTGCAATTGCGAGGCCCATCCCGGTATTTCCGCTGGTACCCTCAATGATAGTTGCGCCAGGTTTCAATCGACCGTCTTTCTCAGCATCCTCAATCATCTTCAACGCCATTCTATCTTTAATAGAATTACCAGGATTGAAAGTTTCAACCTTCGCCAAAACCAAAGCAGGAATGTCCTTGGTAATTTTATTGAGCTTTACCATTGGTGTGTTTCCAATGGTTTCAAGAATATTTTGAGCGTATTTCATTTCTGAGGTTTATAATGCAAAGGTAAGAACTCTAATTCTAGTTAAATTTTATAGAACGAATTGGCGAAATTCTGGTAACGTACTTCGCGGGAAGTAGCATTGCAAAAAGACAAATGCCTATTGTAAATAAATCCAATATCAAAAACAGACCCCATTCCAAACTAATCGGAACAGTGCTTACATAATAATTTTCCGGATTCAGGGGTATAAAATGGAATTTCCATTGAAGCGCGGCAATGCCAACTCCAACCACGTTCCCCCAGAGTATTCCACGACCAACAATGAAGGCCGAGTTATACAAGAAAATACGAACGATAGGACTATCAGTGCTTCCAAGAGCTTTTAAAGTCCCTATCAACTGTTGTCTTTCCAAAATGATAATCAATAAAGCTGACGTCATGTTGACAATGGAAATCACAATCATCAGCACAATTATGATAATCACATTAATATCAAGCATTGCGAGCCAAGAAAAGATTTCAGGGCTGCGATCCGTGACTTTGTGTGTTTGAAGATCGTATGGCAACGACTTGAATATCGCATCATCAGCTTCGATTAATTTATCATAATCATTAATCAAAACTTCATATCCTCCGATGTAGTTTTGTTGACTTCCACCACTGGTGCGTGTAGTGATTTTATAAGGTCGACAAGGATCAGCACTAGAATCATCGTAAAAATCAATTGTTGCGAATGCCGTGTCGGACTCTGTTCCTGCCAAATCGCGAACAACTGCATAAAATGAAGTGTCTTTTGTGGCATAAATAAACTGCGGGCCTTCACCTTGCCATAATGGATTGCTCCAACTGTATCTGAA
>JBIIBU010000221.1:0-3768 GCA_044239235.1 Flavobacteriales bacterium | reverse complement strand
GGTAACTAGCATGGGGGTTATTTCAGCAAGAGGCGTTGAAACATCGAGCCACTTTCTTTCATTTTCTTTATCAAGAATAAGCGGAGAACGATGGTGACCTAATTTGCGCAATACTGCATTTGCTGCAGTAGTGATGATTGCGAATGATTTTATTACTTCTCCAGTAGATGTATTCACCCATTCGTCCCATATACCTGCCATTGCAAAAGGTCGTTCACCGTTTCGCATGTAAACGCAGAATGGTTGTGAGAGCCCGATATCTTTAGGACCTTCAAAAAAGCAATCCGCTATTACAAGGCATCTTTGAGATCTAATAGGTTTTCGGAAGGAAGGTTTTTCAATAATCCCTTTAGCTCCTATATAATTCTCTAAATCATCCTTATTATGGTCTCCTTCTGCGCGGGCATTTAGAAAGAGCATTGGTTTTTTTGCCCATGATGGCATTAGTCCAAAACGAAGTAGGTCTAGTTCGTTGGGTTCTTTCGATGTGATGACTGGAGCATAAACACCGGCTCCCACATTGGGATTGGGTTCAAAGCTGAGATTTGGTTTAGCTTTCACACCAAATTTTTTCTCAATCTCTTTGATTTTCGTTACCGTGGCATAGCGTCCGCACATGGTGATATGAATTAGGAGGGATCAATCGATCTTAACATGCGTTGAACAAATTCCCCAGCCAGTTGCGGACATTCTATGTGCCCCATATGTCCGGTGTTTTGAGCAATCAATACTGCAGCGCCTTGTAGCTGAGAAGTTTCTATTTCCATCACATCATTGGTCAAAGAACTATCTGTGCCACCAAGAAAGTAGAACATAGCGAAATCACGATTCTTGAAAACGTCAATAGCGTCAGGTCGAGTGCGCATCACTGTTTGTGCCGCTTCGATGGCTTCGAAGGAAGTTTGCAATGAAATTTCTAATTGCTTATCAATTTTATCTTGATGATGAGTATGAAAATCAGGATGAAATACTCCCGACATCATCATTCGAATATAACGTTCTCTGTTTTCTCGAGCAGCTTCAATTGCTCTTTTTCTGTTTTCTTTTTTTTCTTCAGAATCTTCTCCAACTCTAGAATGAAATGCACAAAATGCTTTTATTCGATGTCCGTATCTGCGAGCTATTTCAGCGCCAATATATCCGCCCATGGAATGTCCGATAAAAATGAATTTTTCATTTTCAGGAATATCAAGTTGTGCCATGATGTTGTCTGCGTAGTTGGCTACATCATGATTTTCGGGTATAGCTAGATTTTTTCCATGTCCTGGAATTTCGGGAAAGTGGATTTTAAATGTTGATTTTGAAATTCTGTCGAGCACGGGCTGCCACATCGTAGAATTTTCCAAAAAACCATGAAGGAAAACAAGGTGTTTCATATAGCGAATATAGCGACCTTGGTTGTGTTTTTACTTATCTTCGCTTCATGTCTGAATTATCGGGAAATATGAAATTTTTGCGCAAGCGCAAAAGCTTGACGCAGACGGATTTGGCAGAACTCCTCAACGTGAAACGCCCTGTAATTGGCGCCTATGAGGAGGAACGCGCCGAACCTTCAATAGATCTATTGCTTCGCATGGCGGCAGTATTGGATGTAAGTGTTGATGAATTGGTTTCTTCAAAACTTGACGAACGCATGTCAGCACCTAGATTCGATCACAAAAGATTACCTATTGTTCCTGTAAAGGCGGCTGCGGGATACCTTCATGGATTTGCAGATAGCGAATATATAGAGTCACTTCCAACAATGGATTTGAGCGCGACAGACCTTCCTCTAAGAAGCGATATGCGTGTGTTCCAAATTTCCGGAGATAGCATGCTTCCTCTTGAAGATGGTGGTTATGTCATCGCTGAAAGACTCAACCAGCTTTCAGAGATTCGTTCTGGACAACCTCACATTGTCATCACAGACGATGGTATCGTATACAAAAGAGTACAAATCGAAGGGGTCTTCGCGAACTTAATTTCAGATAATAAGTTTTATTCTCCATACGCAATCGAATTGAGAACAATCAGAGAGATCTGGAGAACAATCGCCACCCTAGCAACCGGGTTCAAGTGACCAACGACCGGTGACTGGTGACTAGTGACTAGTGACTAGTGACTAGTGACTAGTGACTAGTGACTAGTGACTAGTGACTAGTGACTGAATACAAGATATGAATTAATTTAAGCCTACAGCCTAAAGCTTACAGCCAATAAGATGGAAAAGAAAAAAATACCTACCTCTGTTTATGCAGAGATGACACCTAATCCTTCAGCGATGAAATTTGTTGCAGACCGTGTGCTATTGCAAGGTGGATTGCAAGTGGAATATCGCTCGAAAAATGAAGCTAAAAACTCTTCGCCTCTAGCTGAAGAATTATTCAATTTCCCATTTGTAACTAATGTATTTGTAAGCGGAAATTTCGTAACTGTTACGAAAGATGAATCACTTGGATGGGAAATGATTGTTATGCAACTTCGCGAATATATCCGCGAGTGGTTGATGGATAACGAAATTATTGTTTCAGCGGTACCATCCGAACTGATGAATCGTCAAACAAGCGTTGATCCAATAGAATTGGGAGCTCCAAAACCAACAATAGATTACTCGAAATTCGAGCCATCACCTTATGATGATGAAATTCGATTCTTGCTTGATGAGTATGTTCGACCTGCCGTTGAGCAAGATGGCGGTGCGATTGATTTCATGGCGTATAAAGATAAAATCGTATATGTTCAAATGAAAGGTTCATGCAGCGGCTGTCCTAGCAGCACTGCAACACTGAAAGGAGGAATTGAAAATTTGTTGAAGGCGAAATTCCCTGATGCAATTGAAGAAGTAGTGGCTGAAGCCGTTTAGTTTTTTTTGTACTCTCTAGACCAAACCAAACATGAGAAAATTTTTTGCAGCGCTGATTATTCTAATCAGCATGAAGTCATTCGCACAGGAAACCTTTCCATTCAACGGCGTTCGCCCAAAAGATGTGACTTCGGTGGCATTTACACATGCAACAATTATAGTTGATCCAACTACCACGCTAACTGATGCCACTTTGGTGATAGAAAAAGGGGTCATTGTCGCGGCAGGAAAAGATGTTGTTATTCCTGAAAATGCTGTTGTATACGATATGCAAGGCAAATTTATCTACCCATCTTTTATCGATGTGTATTCGAATTATGGTATGCCGAAAACATCACCAGCGCCCCGCGATTGGCGCAGAGCGCAATCCGAAAGCAATCGCAAAGGAGCGTTTGGTTGGAACGAAGCTATCAAATCAGATCAAAATGCAGGATTGCTATTCACGTATAATGAAGAACAAGCTGCTGAATTGCGAGGAATTGGATTTGGCGCTGTTTTAACACATGTCCAAGATGGTATCTCTAGAGGTACCGGCGCGGTGGTAGGTTTGGGAGGAAGCGACCATTCTGCGCTTTATAACTCAAGCTATGGTGCTTTTTATTCATTCAATAAAGGAACAAGCCAACAGGATTATCCTTCCTCTCTAATGGGAAGTATCGCATTGCTTCGTCAAACCTACTATGACGCGGAGTGGTATGTTCAAGGAGGAAAGAATGTAGAAAAGAATTTATCGCTGGATTATTTTTCAGCGAATATGAAAGGGCCGCAATTCTTTGATGCAGGCGACAAGTGGAATGTTCTTCGCGCCGACAAAGTGGGTGATGAATTTAAAACCCAGTACATTTTCAAATCATCAGGAAATGAATATCAAAGATTAGAAGATATTAAGAACACGAAAGGTATGTTTATCGTCCCTTTAACTTTCC
>JBIIBU010000220.1:0-3780 GCA_044239235.1 Flavobacteriales bacterium | reverse complement strand
CAGCAGTGTATGACACATTAGATGCGACACCTACTACGCCACCACCATCATTCCAGCTGTAAGAATAGTCCCCAATACCTCCCGAAACAGTAGCTTCAATTTGTGAAACATCAACGCAAGTGACATTCAAATCCGGACCAGCATCTACTAAAACTTGAATTGCAGGAACTTCTATTTGAATTTGATCGAACGATGTATTGCCGCACTGGTCTGTTACGGTTAAACTCAAGCTCGCATCGCTTGATGCGTTCAATGTATAGGAACTTGTTACACTTGCGTTTTGTCCATTAAAAACCCATGCATAAGAATAGTTTCCTACACCTCCATTTATATCGCCAGATAAAGGAATGGACTGTGTGCAATCAACCACTAAATCTTCTCCTAAGTCAACATTAATAGCGACTTGAGGCACTTGAATTGCAATGATATCATCAGACACATTTCCGCACTCATCAGTTACTGTTAGCACAACAGAAGTTGATTGATCAGTTTGGAACGTCAAACTAGGATTCGTGCCCAAAGAACCAGATTGTTCTGTCCATTGATACGAATATGTTCCTACCCCACCTGAAGGATTGCCTTCTAATAGTGTTTGATCAATACAAGTGACTTGAATGTCATTTCCCAAATCAACGGAAATCGGAACAGCGGGAATCGATATGGTAATCGATTCAGTCCCTTGCGCCCCACAATCATCTGTGACTTCCAATTCTAAAGTGCCTGGTTGTCCTGCAAAATAATTTATGGTTGGATTATTCGCACCAATTGGACTGTTATTGAATGACCAAGAGAAAGCGTAATTCCCATATCCACCTAGAACATCTCCAGTTGCGATTATATCCTCAAGGCACGTCAATGCTTGATTACCACCTAAATCAACGGTAATGGGAGGATACACCGGGAAATTGACCTCAGCTATGCCATCAAAAGGTGAAACACCGCAGGTATCCAAAACAGTGTAGGTGTATTGAGTTGCAGCATCTGGGCTCACTTGCACAGAATCAGCAATTCCCAATCCATCCCAAACCACAGTATAATAGCCAATACCACCAGATATAGCAGGTTCAAGCCATGCTGTTCCTCCGCAGTCAATTGTTACGACCGGATCAAGAACATTTAGCGGAGGCAGGTCATTAATTTCGACATCAATAGTCAATGAACTAGAGCTGCCACAAGTAAGGCCTTCCACTTCTATTTGAATAGTTTCTGTCCCCTCTTGAATGCCATCTTGCAACGCACTAATTGGAATAATCAATTCAGTTTGCAGAGGCACGAATGTAACTGTCGCTGGAATTGCGGTGTAATCAATACCGTTTAATGCAGTTCCGTTCAATGTAAGCGAATAATCAGCAGTTGTATTTTGACCAGGCGCGCGAGTAAGTGTTACAAAACCAGAATCACATCCTTCAAATATGGAATTCAATGATGGCGCTATGGCTGCGCCGGTATAACCAGCTTGAATTTGATTACTCTGAAAGCTACCTGCCTGAAGGAAAACGAAAGAATCATAGCTCGTATCACCAGCATCAGCAATCGCCAATTTGATGTGATAGGTTTCACCGCAAGTCACTTGAGCATAAGCAGTCAATACCGTGGTAAATCCATCGCATTGAATCGCTGTGGCAGGTGAGGAAAATGAATTAAGATTGTTGACGTAATATTGACAATACTCACAAGGCCCAGTATTGTTTGTTCCATTATTCAAATTATTAATGGTAACAGGAATAGTAGTGTTTGGAATCAATGCAATATTTGCTGCATTGTTAAGATAAGGGCCACTTATTCCAGGACCACTAAGAAAGAATCCAAATGCATCATTGAATGATCCATTGGCGAATTCGGGATACTCATCAGAACCGAATACAAAGTTGAATGCCAAACTATCACCAGTCGGAACAAAATCAAACTGCAGAACTGCAGCGTCATTTAGCGAAAACCCGCTTAATTCGGCGAGATCTGGATCAGAAAAACCAAAACCTGAGGAAGGAGTATTATTTGTGGAGCCAGAAGTGTTTGGCCCTATTGCTCCGCTCACATTTCCAGAACCCATTACAAGACCAGAAGCAATATTTAAATTACAGGTTGAGCAGTTAAAAGATCCGATTTGCTCATTGACTCCACTAAAAGTGATATTTGTTGCGGTAACTCCGCCCCCTAAAAGAACATTCTGAACACCATCTGTTGCGTTGACATTGTTATCGACTATCAATTGAGCATTCCCAATACTAGATAGCAGGCTCAGAATTACAATCGTCGGAAATACAAATAAATGACGAATGGGCATATATAATCGCATTGGTCTTTTGGTCAGGGTTTGTTTAGGAAGTGCAATTTACTAAAAATAACACAATTACGTTTGCAGAATTTGCTTTTTTCAAAATGTGATGAAAGGGAAACAATAAACAGAGTTCTAACTATACATTTGGATATGGCAGAGAAAATCATTGAAATCAAGGGCCTTACCAAATGGTACCGTATTGGAAACGAAACCGTTAAAGCATTAAACGGGGTAAATCTAGATATTTATAAAAATGAATATGTGGCTCTTATGGGCCCTTCTGGATCAGGAAAATCCACATTGATGAATATAATTGGGTGTCTTGATACTCCAACTGAAGGGAATTATTGTTTGAATGGACCCGATGTCGCAAAGCTTACCGACAATGAATTAGCCGAAATCCGAAACAAAGAAATTGGATTTGTGTTCCAAACATTTAATCTACTTCCAAGGTACAGTTCACTAGAAAATGTTGCGCTTCCGCTAGTTTACGCTGGTGTGAGCAAAGAAAATCGCACTTTAAGAGCTACTGAGGTTTTGGGGCAAGTTGGACTTGGCGATCGCGCTAAGCACAAACCAAATGAACTGAGTGGTGGACAACGCCAGCGTGTTGCTGTTGCAAGGGCTTTGGTTAATAAACCATCAATAATTTTGGCCGATGAGCCAACTGGAAATCTTGACACAAAAACCAGTTATGAGATCATGGGATTATTCCAAGACATTCATGACCAAGGAAATACAATCATTTTGGTGACTCACGAAGAGGACATTGCACGCCATGCGCATCGAATTGTAAGGCTTCGTGATGGAGTAATCGAAAGTGATGAGAAAAATGTACCGACTAAGGTTGTATTTTCGCAGCCTTAATTATCGTTCGCCATGCCGAAACATCCAAGTATTTCTTCATTATTTACTGATAAACCAGTAGGAAACAATGTCACCATCAAAGGATGGGTTCGCACATTCAGAAATGATCAATTCATAACCGTTAATGACGGTTCTACCATAAAAACTCTTCAAGTGGTTATCAATAAAGAGAACCACAATGATGAAGATTTGAAAAAAATTCAAACGGGTGCGTGTATTGCCGCTCACGGAATTCTTCAACCTAGTCTTGGAAAAGGCCAAGAAATTGAACTTGTCTGCGATAAGCTCGAAATTCTTGGTGAAAGTGATCCAAACGAGTTCCCCATTCAAATGAAGCGTCACACGATGGAATTCCTTCGTGAAAAAGCACATTTGCGTTTTAGAACAAACACATTCGGAGCTGTATTCCGTGTTCGACACCACTTGGCTTTTGCCATTCATAAATATTTCAACGACAACGGATTCTTCTATCTCCACTCCCCTATTATTACAGGAAGTGATGCTGAGGGAGCTGGTGAAATGTTTCGAGTAACGACGCTTGACCCTATTAATCCACCAAGAACTGAAACTGGTGAGATTGACGTGACTCAAGACTTCTTTGGTAAAACCACAAATCTTACTGTAAGCGGTCAACT
>JBIIBU010000218.1:0-3784 GCA_044239235.1 Flavobacteriales bacterium | reverse complement strand
TTTCTGATAGATTTTAGGTAATTTAATGAAATCAGAAAAGGATATAAATACTTTTGGCGATTATGTTATTTTAAATTTACACTTTATTATTTGTAAAAAAAAATGAGGAAATATTTTCGAAAAAACTTTTTTTTATATATTATTTGGAATTTGATTATTTTCGGATTGTGTCTTTTTATGGATGGAATATTGAATTCTGAAAATCCCGAGTGGGGCACAATAGAGAATTACAGCATATTACCAGGTGTTGGTTATGAATTCCAAGGCTATTCTGACGAACCCAATTATTCAAGTAATTTACTCCAATTTACTTATGAAGTTCGTCAGAGTCTTTGGTTATTGAATCCTATTTTTGGTTTAGCATTAGAAGGCCTGCCTTACTTGTTAATGAGATTTGGTTTACAAGTCATTAAAGAATCTGGAATTGGCTATTTTAAAAGATTGAGCAAAGTGATAATTTTTTCTACACCTGTTGTGTTTCTGATTCAAATTGCCATATCTATCTTTAGTTGATTGTGCAAAGCATGAAATTGTAAAAATAAGTCTTAACTATATTATGTGTATTCCTTAAAAAAAAGCAGTATTCCTTTACTAGAAAAAGATACAAAATAATCGATTCGATTATCAAAATTTAGCGATTCTATAATTGATTATTAATTGGAATAAATGCCACACCTCTAACTCTCTATAATTTTTATTCAGGACTATTCTTAACTCATGCCAAAGAATATTCTAAGGTTGAATCTGATCATAAGCCCCTCAATTAACAGGCATTTTCCTGCAGAAAGAATAACAGTAGGGCTTATTAAAATGAGAGTGAATTTTACAAATATTGTGTTTACTTATTTAATCTTTCTTGGTTTGTTTATTATTTTCTATCCAAATAATCATAATAATAGAAGCAGAACAAATTAAGCCCATCGAAATAGCACCTCCCATATATCCTGTTGAAACACCTATGGAAGTGGCTGTTATAGAATTGCGATTATTTCGGTCTTCGAAGAATGTTCCTGTTTTAGAATATTCTTTACGTCCTATTTCATCAGCATTTATATACGATATTAAAGCAACACCTAGAAGTAAACTTTGCAGGAAATATGATTTGGAAATTTTGAAAATTTTGTTCATGTTTTATTATTTTGTAGTAAAAATAGAATGTTTGCTTGAGGATACTATAATTTTATTTTTTAATGGCTGAATTTTTCAAATAACTTTTTATGTTTTTTGATAATCATTTCAGTGTAGTTTTCCTTGTACTCTTTTGATAAAAAACTTTGATCAATGAATGCGATCCATGTAGGCAAGATTTTTTCGAACCTGGCATAAATCGAATGAAGTGATTTATCATTGATTTTTAGATTCGATGCCAACATACTAAAGTCATTCAATTTTAGTCTGCTCTTTTTCCCATTAATAGTTAAAGCAGACTCTTCCTTATCCTCTGGTAGAACAAGCTCGGTGTTGAGTAAGTCATACGAAGGAGAAAGCTCATACTCCTCCAAATCATTTTCAATCAATGAGAAATTTTTGAGATGCATATCTGCATTTCCTGTGAGGTAACAAAAAAGCACAAGCTCGAATAAACGCTGCGATTCGTAGCCCTTGTTGCTGGTGTGTTGGTGGATGATTTTGCCTATTTTTTCAATCGAACCTCGGTACTTGTGTTCGGTGAGATTTTCGCTTAGTTGACAAAAATCTTCAACAGCAACTTTTCCATTTTTCTTTCGATCATATCGTTTCGTCAAATAAGCTAGTTCTCCCGATTTCAATCTTATCAGCGTGTGTTTGGCCGTTTGAATTTCTGCTAACTCTGCAAGATGCATAGTTAGGTCTTCATTTTCGGGCAATTCATTAAACTCCGAAGACGGCGGTTTTAATATATAGTCACCATGCAATCCTAAGATGGAAAGTCGAGGAGTTTCATTTTTAATCTTCTCGAGGTTAATAGACAATTTGGGCTGAACGCCTGTCACAACCTTGCTTTGAATGATGATGTTTTTTGCTAGCTCTTCTAATTCTTTCAAATTAAAATCAAAGCTAGGTGCATTGGGAGTGTTAAAAATCTTTTTAGCGCAGCTCGAATGAAAATCAATTTGATCTTGCTCAAGTTGCTGGTAACAATATAGACAAGCTTTCATTATTTCTTTTCATTTGAGATTATAGAAACGCAACCAATAGAATCCTTGCATAAAGTCATCAGCAGTCCAAAACGATCTCTTGGATTGATTTTCCAATTGTTTAAAGCGATATTCAATAGCCATCCTTCTGGTATTAATCCATCAAAGAATGGAAACAGCTCTCTGCTTTTATGCGGCTTTTCTTGCTTTGGTAATGTCAAGCTAACTGGTTTGGATTTCACGTTGGCCAAGTAATCGCTGTCGTATTGAAATAGGTATTCTTCGTCACTTTCCCAAAGTTTTCCCGCAAATTCGTTTTTGTAATATACCAAAGCTTCTCTCATGATTCAACTGTTTTTATTACACCCACTTCACTTCCAAATAGAGCTAGTACTTGATTTACCTTGTCAAGACGAACTGTTTGTTTTCCTTGCTCTAGCTCCCTGATAAAGCGTAGACCAACACCTGATCTCTCAGCAATTTCTGGTTGCGTCATCTTGAGTTGCTTCCTTTTTGCCTTTATAAATTCTGCAATAGAATGATTCATTGTTATACCCTTTAGGGTGTAAATATAGTGATTTTGGTCAAATTGTACCTTAAAGGGTATAAATTTATGTAAATAGATGCTTTTTGTACCCGATAGGGTGTGATGTCATATGCTTCCTGCCGCACACTGTATCACCTAGGCGATATCACAGGCACGATCAATACGGACGACCTACTAAATTCTTTCTTTTCGAAGTTCTGTATCGGGAAGTAATTAAATTTCAGCGTCTTTAATTAACGGCAACACTTCTATTGATTTTCTCAATGGATAGAATGGAAGTGTAGTCATACGTTGATTTACTTGATCTTCATCTAAATTTTTGAAAATAAGAACTGCCCCGTTCCGGGTTGGTCTTAAAAAAAGCTGATCTAATATCCCTTCATTTTTCCATTCCGAAACAACTTTGCGTTCTTCTTGAAGTATTTCTTGGAAATTACTTGGTAGGTTTTCTGTATCTATTGTTAGGATAACGAGCACTCGGTTCATCTGTATTGCTTTTTTGCGAACATAGCGATTTCTGAAATACCTGAACAATAGACTTTATGCCTTGTTATGAACTTTAAGGTTTTGTAAGGAAAAATCAATGAAAACAGTGCACGTAAACAACGACGATATTCTTGACATGGAATCAAGACGAAGAGCAGCCTTCATGAATTCGATTACTGGATTCAAAAGTGCATCGCTCATTGGAACTATTGACAAAGAGTCAAATACCAATCTCGCTATTTTTAGTTCTGTTGTTCATCTCGGATCAAATCCAGCATTGGTAGGTTTTATATGCCGACCCGATGTGTCGGAGCGACATACGCTCGAGAATATTATGTCGACTAAGTACTACACGATCAATCACATCAATCAAAATATCTACAAGGAAGCGCATCAAACGGCAGCGCGTTATCCGAAAAATATTTCTGAATTCGATGCCACGGGTTTGACAATTGAATTTTTAAATGATTTCAACGCACCATTCGTTAAGCAAAGTCATATCAAGTATGGCTTGGAATTCGTCGAGCGTCACGATTTGAAAATCAATGGAACCATCTTAATCATTGGTAGAGTAGTGGAAATTTATCTTCCCGAGATGAGTATAAATGAGGATGGATCAATTGATTTGGAGAAA
>JBIIBU010000219.1:0-3784 GCA_044239235.1 Flavobacteriales bacterium | reverse complement strand
TTTCACGGGTTCACCCGGAAATCCTTTAAAAACTAGCCCTGAAATTGCTGCAATGTCACGAAATCTGCGATTGGCCAATTCAGTTGCATTCACACCATTCAAAATATCTCTTTCCAAATCTGTGGGATCTGTCAAAGCATTTCCGAGCGCATCTTCTATTTGAATAGGTTGATCAGATAAAAGTTCCAACCCATAGTCATTGTAGGCAATCGAAAAAGAAATAGGAAACATTTTAGAAATACGAAAAGCAAATAATGAAGCCAAGCCTTCGTGAACGAACCTTCCTTCGAATGGATAAATCAACACATGAAATCCATCCTTCGATTGAAAAGATTCTATGAGCAGTTCGTTTTCTTCAGGCACGATTGAACGTTCAGATTGAAGTTTCAGTAAAGGTTGAATTTTATCTAATTCTGGATCATTGCATGGATTTCCATTTATTGCCTCGCTTAATTTCCTGCGAAGCATAACCGACATCTTTGATGAAAGTGGCAACCTTCCTCCCTGCCATGATGGAATTTTTCCGTTCAAATTATCTGACTTGACCGCATATGCTGTTAAGTCTTTTACCTTTTCCAATCGCAATGGAAGGCCTGCGAACCAAAAACTATCTCCGATGTTGAGGCTTGCTATAAAGCTCTCTTCAATATGGCCAATAGTTCCCCCTCGTTTATACTTCACATTCATCATAGTATCACCAACGATAGTTCCAATAGACAATCGGTGTCTTCGAGCCAATCGTTGATTAGCAATGAAAAACTTGCCTTCCTTGTTAATCCATTTTTGATATTCCGAATACGCCCCTAAAGAGTCGCCGCCACAAGAAGTGAAATAGATTATCCAATTCCACTCCTGATCAGACATGGAGGAGAAACAATGTGTGGAAAGTACTTCATCCTTGACTTGTTTAACGTCTACTCCTTCACCAAGAGAAAGTGTAACGAGATATTGAATAAGAACGTCCCAACATCTAATCATGGGTTCCCTTTCCTCCAGAAAACTCTCCTTTACCGCTTGGCGAAGTGCCGCCGCCTCTATTAATTCTAAAGAGTGCGTTGGCAGAAAGTGAATCTTGCTTTTGGCATTTGGGCGGTGTCCGCTTCTCCCTGCCCTTTGAAGAAAACGAGCAACCCCCTTAGGTCCTCCAATTTGAATGATGGTCTCTACAGGAGCGAAGTCAACGCCGAGATCAAGGCTTGAGGTACAAACGACCGCTTTGAGTCTTCCATCTGCAATAGCATCTTCCACCCAATGCCTTAAATCACGAGAAATACTACCGTGATGCATCGCAATTATACCAGCCATTTCCAAAGCTTTCTCCAATATTTCACGGTACCAAATTTCACATTGCGACCGTGTATTTGTAAAAATCAATGTACTCGTGCTTGCATGCAATACGGGAATAACTTGCTCAATAATTTTAATCCCGAGATGGCCGGCCCAAGGCATCTTCTCCACATACTCTGGCATAATGGAAATCACTTCAATGTCCTTTTCAATATCGGATTTGATAAGCACACCTCTCGAGCTAGATTTCATTCCCACTAAAACCTGAAGGGCAGTGTCAAGATTCCCAATAGTTGCGGAGATTCCCCAGATGAGTGCTTCATGCGAAATACCGCGCAATCTAGAAATTGCCAATTCAAGCAAAACTCCTCTTTTCGTGCCCATTAACTCATGCCATTCATCTGCCACTAAGAGGATAAGATTCTTTAGATTGGTCGAAGCGTCTTTGGTAGAAAGCATCAAATGCAGACTTTCAGGAGTAGTAATAAGCACATCCGGAAGATTTTTCCGCTGAGCGGCACGTTCCTTTAATGAAGTATCGCCACTTCGAATGGCAACCGTTAAATCTAAACCAGCCTCTTCAATAACTCTATTTGCCGAAATCTGAATTTCCTTGGCCAAGGCGCGAATTGGGGTAATCCATAGAATCTTTACCCCTTTCTGCGTTTTTCTGCTTGCTGCCTTAAAAAGGGCTGGCAAAAGGAGAGAATATGTTTTTCCGCTGCCAGTAGGCGCATTAACTAGCCCTTCCAGATTATCATCAAATGCCTGCCAGGCTTGGGTTTGAAAAGTTTGGGGCACCCAATCTCTATTCTTCATCCACTGACTAGCTTGGGATGAAAAAAACAAAGGTTCAATAGGTGACTCTAACTTTTTTTTTGCCATTATTGCGATGTTATTTGGCTTTTAAGTCTAAGACATATTACTTTAGGCATTGTTTTTGAAAATTGTGATATTAAATAATACGAAATGAAAAAATTTCTGACATCTCTCGCTATGGTATTTGCCGTAGTTTTTGCTGCCAACGCCCAGTCTGGTGAATATGAAGATTTACTTAAATTGTTTGTCGACGAAAAGTATGACAAAGTAATTCTCAAAGCTACCAAGTACACCGAAACTGACGCTACTAAAAAAGATCCACTTCCTTATTTATTCATTAGCATGTCGTACTTCGAGCTTTCGAAAGACGATAAGATGAAAGAGAAATTTCCTGACGCTTTCAAACTTGCTTTGAAATACATCAAGAGCTACTCCGCGAAAGACAAAGAAAAGAAGTATGCTGCTGAGTATGAAGATTTCTTTGGAGAATTGAGAACAGCGATTATCAATGAAGGAGAATTGATGTTAGACCAACAGAAGTATACCAAAGCAAAAGGAATGTATACCTATCTAATTGCGATGGACGAAAATGATGCTGGCGCTCAGATATATATGGGAATTGTACTTTCAGCAATGAAGGTAAAAAAAGAATCTGAAGCAGCTTTGACTAAGGCAACAGAATTGATCACTTCTAAAGCGTGCACAGTCTCAACGAAAGAACAAAAGAATCTTCTTAAAAACGCGCTTATCACATACGCTACTTTACTTTCAGACGCTGGAAACAAGGCGCTTGCGAAAGATTGGCTAGAGTCAGGAAGCGAATTCTTTACTGACGACAAAGAGTATCAAATTACTCTGGAATCAGTTTCTGAATAAGAAATTTTATTTATTACGCCATTGAATAAGACGGGGCCATAGGCCCCGTCCTCCGTTTATGGAGTATTGAGCTACGAGTTCACCTCCAAATTGCCTGAAGTACTTTTCTATTTCAGGAATCATTGATCCCTCAAAATCAAAAGTTCTTCTGTCATTCTTTTTCGCCAAAAGAATAGCATTAAATAAAGCCGCGGGTCCCAACGAATTATTATTTTCTTGTCGTCTTGTGCCTCCAAAAACATAGTAGCACTTTTCTCCTGCATCAGCAGTCAGCGCAATGGACAAAACATTTTCTCCCGAAATGACGCAGGTATAATTCAAAGATGAATTTTGAAGCAATCTTTTTAGTATCTCATCTTTCCACTTCACATTCTTGGCACCGAGAGTTGAGGTAATTATCTGATATGCTTCTTCCGCTTTTCGTTCATTAGAAATTACGCCACTCTCCTTATCAAATTTATTGAGCATATTTCTCAATTTCGGGTCGAGATTACTGCGAAGCTTTTCTTCTGAAAGACTGCAATCTAGAACGTAAGAATACTTGACATTTACATTCATTTTCTTCCAAACAAATGGCTGCATGTCCGAAAACCCTTCAGGAAAATCAAGTTTATAATAGGAGTATGTTGAATTCGACAAGAACTCAGCAATAGCGCCCATTACCTTTTTTTGAAAAGAATTTTTTTTGAAAGTAGAGGAATTTTCCGAAGAAATAAACAGTCCACAGTGCGATGCAAAAGGCGGAGTAACCAGTGTTTTAACCGATCGCAATCCTCCTTCGTAAGCCACAAATCCCCCAATG
>JBIIBU010000027.1:0-14103 GCA_044239235.1 Flavobacteriales bacterium | reverse complement strand
CAAATGAAAAAGTTTTCACTCATACTGATGGTTGCAGTAGCGCTAGTATCAGTTAATGCATCAGCTCAGACCTCAAAAGAAATCCTTGACAAGCTTTCTATTAAAGCAAAAACATGGAAGACAATCTCTGCAGATTTCACTTCAACCTTGAAAGACGCTAAGGCGAATGTGAACCAAAAACAGGAGGGTTCAATCAAAATCAAAGGTCAAAAATACTACCTCAATTTACCTCAATACGTTGTTATATCTGATGGTGTAACCGTTTGGAGTTACGATAAGAAAGCTAATTCATGCACAATCGACAACCTTGTTGATGTGAAAGACGGCGCTTTTGATCCTTCTGAAATGTTTACTATTTGGGAAAAAGACTTCAAGCATGAAATGAAAAATGTAAATGCATCAGTTGATGGTGTAGCTTGCTACGAAATTCATTTGTATCCTCTTAACCCAAAAAATAAACCTTACCACACCATTGTAATGTTTATTGATAAAACAAAAATGGAAGTTTCTAAAATTGTGGTTAAGACCCGTGAAAACGCCGAGATTTCTTACAAAGTAAAGAACTTCAAAACCAACACAGAATTCCCTGATACAGATTTCAAATTCAACGCAGCCAAATACCCAGGAGTATCTGTAGTCGACAACAGACTGTGAACTTCGCTCAAGGATAATGGATGATGGATGATGGATGATGGATGATGGAAAAAATTCAAAAGCCCTGAAAAACAAAGTTTTTCAGGGCTTTTTTATATCTCAGAAATCCAGAATCAGAATTTTCAATCAACAGTCAACCATCAAACATCAACCCTCTCCCTCATCCATCATACTTCAACCATCATCCATGGCCCGAAGGGCCCTTTGAGTCTTCTCCTCCTCACTCCCAGGCTCAGGAACGTAATTATACACCCATGAAGCATGTTCCGGTAAACTCATTAGAATCGATTCAATCCTTCCACCCGTTTCTAATCCGAAACGCGTGCCTCTATCGTACACAAGATTAAACTCAACATAACGGCCTCTTCTAATCAATTGCCACTTCTTATTCTGTTCTGTATACGCCTTGTCCTTATTAGCCTCTACAATCGGTCTATACGCCTTTAGGAATGTTCTTCCAACAGCTTTTACAAATTCAAAATAATCTTCTTTCGTTTTGTTCTCGTCCGGCTTGAGGTAATCAAAGAAAATTCCCCCGATGCCTCGCGTCTCTTTTCGATGCTTGTTGAAGAAATACTCATCAGCCCAAACTTTGAATTTTGGATAATAAGTGGGGTCAAATTGATCGCACGTCTCTTTCATTTTTGCATGAAAAAAAAGAGTTTGTTCTTCACTCACATAAATCGGAGTTAAATCAATTCCTCCTCCAAACCACGACTCACCCGTATCCGTTTCGAAATAACGCACATTCATGTGAACTATAGGAACCATCGGGTTTTCCGGATGAATTACAAGGGAAACACCGGTGGCAAAAAACGTTTTCGCATTTGGATTAACGCGTTCTTTCATAAACTCGGGCATTTCTCCCTCGACAGCAGAAAAATTCACTCCTCCTTTTTCAAAAACATTTCCATGCTGAACAACACGACTGCGTCCTCCTCCACCTGTTTCATGAGTCCAAACATCTTCTTGAAACTTCTGTCCACCATCTTCCAGTTCTAGTCCATTACAGATCTCATCCTGCAAGGTTTTCATGAAATCAGATATATTATTTCTAGTAATACTCATCGATTCAACTTTTTTACAAAATTCTAAAAGTCTATTTAGGAAATGTCAGCAAAGCGTCACGACATTTTATAAATCAAAAAGTGTGAAGACTAAAGCATCGGAATGCTTCGGCCTTCACACTTTCTATGTGCTATTCCCAAAACGGGAAAATTATTTTTTCTGAAGCTTGCTGTTCTTTACTCCGTAAGTGAAGTAAATTAAGAAGCCAATAACCATCCAAATAGCTGCCACTGTCAAGGTAGTAATATCAAGAGATACAATCATACCACCACAAACAAGTATACCTAAAATAGGAACCAATGGCACCAATGGAGTTTTGAATGGACGTTCCAAAGCTGGATCAGTTTTACGAAGCAAAATAATTGCCACACAAACCAATACAAAAGCGAACAATGTTCCGAACGACGTCAAATCTCCTGCTACACTTCCAGGCACGAACGCCGCGAATGCACCAACGAAAGCGAACAGAATCCAGTTTGATTTATAAGGAGTTCTGTACTTCGGGTGAAGTTCAGAGAACGCTTTTGGAATCAAACCATCGTTTGACATGCTATAGAATACACGGCTTTGCCCCATCAACATTACCAAAATTACAGAACTAAATCCTGCAAGAATTGCAACAGAAATTGACGTTGCTAACCAGCTATAATCAGTCATATAAGTCTCAATCGCATAAGCAACAGAAGCTTCTTTACCTTTTGTAGGATCAGCAAAGTCTTGCCAATTGGCAACACCAGTAAGAACGTATGAGAACAAAACATAAAGTATCGTGCAGACAACAAGTGAACCTAGGATACCGATAGGCATATCGCGTTTTGGATTCTTAGCTTCTTGCGCAGCAGTAGATACAGCGTCAAAACCAATAAATGCAAAGAACACAATTCCGGCACCGCCGATGACACCTCCCCATCCCCAATCGAAGAATCCTTCATGTCCTGGTGTTCCTTCTGGGATCAAATATGGTGTATGGTTCGCAGGATTTATGTATTGGAAACCTATAGCTATAAATCCAAGTACAATTGCTACTTTAATAAATACTATAATGGCATTTACGACCGCAGACTCTTGTGTTCCTTTAATAAGAAGCATGGTAAGTAGAAGAAGAATTACCAAAGCCGGAGCGTTGATGATACCTGCAACACCTATACTAGAAACTTCAAATGGAGAGTGACACCATTGATAGGGTATGGCTCCATCGAGAAGATTATTTAGATATTCACTCCAGGCAATAGAAACAGTAGCTGCTCCAAGAGCATATTCCATTACAAGTGCCCATCCGATAATCCAAGCTACCAATTCGCCCATCGTAGCATAAGCATAAGTATATGCGCTACCAGCAATTGGGAAAATAGATGCAAATTCAGCATAACACAATCCTGCGAAAGCGCAACCAATGGCGGCAACTACGAATGACAATGTTACAGCGGGACCTGCAGCTTCAGCTGCAGCAGAAGCCGTTCTAACGAATAGACCAGCTCCGATAATTGCTCCGATTCCAAGCAATACTAGGTTCCAAGCACCTAGTGTTCTTTTCAAACCACCTTTTTCTCCATCGCTTTCATTCAAAAGCATGCTCAAAGGCTTTCTAATCCAATAATTACTCATAGTAGTACTCTAAAGGTTTTGTGACGAACCGCAATAATAAACCAAAATCTTATTTCTTCTTCTTTTTTGGTGCAGGAGGTATAGAATGAGGAACTACTGGAGCACTATCTTTTTGACTAATAACCTTGAGCTTTTCCTCAAGTTTGGAAATTGGAACAGCAAAGCCGATACCCTCAATCCCAAAGCCGATATACTTAGAACTAACTATACCAATGAGTTCTCCTTTTCCATTTAGTAAAGCCCCACCGCTATTTCCTGGATTCACCTTAGCATCCGTTTGCAAGTATTCAGCACCGTCAAAATCTCTCTGACCGCTCAACACACCTTTGCTCACAGATTGAGAAAGCAGAGTATCCGCAGGAGTACCTATAATGTATACGGCATCACCTAAGTTACACTTCGTAGTGCTTGGAGTCAAAAATTTCAACCCCGTGCGATCCACTTTAATCAAGGCTAAATCGCAATCTGGATGCTTTCTAATTACAGTAGCTTCAGACTCCGTATTGTCCATGAATTTCACACGAACCTTTTCATTTTGTCCGACAACGTGGTAGTTGGTTAGCAAATAACCATCTTCTGAAATGACACAAGCGCTACCATGAGAATCCTTGCTAATTACAGTAGCAACACTCTGGCGCCATTCAGGCATTTCGCCTCCCCGTGCATTTGATTTAATTTGAACAGGAGTAAAAGTTCCTTCATCCGCTAAATCAAAATATGCATCCGACTCTGTTTTTGACTGAACTTCTTCATCAAAAATAAATTCGTAGAATAAATCTTTTAGCAAATCAGACAACTCTTTTTCGAAATTATCTTCAAAACCTGAACCCAATAACACTTCTTTTGTTACCGTCTTCTTCACCAGCTCCTTTCCGTAATAAGAACTCAACTTAAAATCAGCCACCATTTCTAAATAAATGAATGTTGGCGGCCATTTGGATTTCGGCTTGATGTAAGTAAAATGCAACTCTTCAACGATCATATCTAGATGAAGCGAATTTTTGTAATCTGGAAAAAATCGATCACTTGTATCCAAGTAATTGAGTTCAATCAGCAACATAGTTAAGTAATCATCCAAAGACTCGCTTATTTCTTTAATCTCGTCTTCGTTGCTTGACTCTTGCGAAACGTTATTCTTTTTCCGCTGAGTTTCTGATTTAAAATACTGCTCAGTTACATCACCTTCGTCAAGGTCAAAAACGATCAAGTCGGTGGTAATATATTTCTCGGTTGGTTTTCTTTTTTGATCTTCACTTGGCTCATCATTTTGAGCAACAAGGAAAGCGGGGACGAAAAAAATCACCGCCAACAATAAGTAGTTCTTTACTTTAAGCATTTCGTTGTGATTTTAGTTTTCGTATTTAATTTTCATTCTTTCCAAAATATCCTTCGCTGAAACGGCGAAAGAAATTCCTTCCAAATAGGATCCAATATATTTTTCGTTGACTATGCCTATTAACTCACCCTTTCGGTTGATTAAAGGACTGCCGTTGTCTCCTTTACTAATCTTCACATCGGTTTGTAAATAGTTCACCCCATTTACCAAATGCTCAGAACTAATTACTCCAGAAGTCAGTGATTGAGACAATGAGCGATCTACAGGCGCACCCACAGCAAAAACATCTTCTCCTACTTTGTAATTTTTTGAAGAAACTGGACGAATAGAAGCGTTACCTATCGTATCCGCTTTCAACAATACCACATTCAAAATTGGATCTTTGCGCAAGACTTTAGCCATCTTAGACACACCGTTCGAGAACGTAACATCAATAGAATCTTTGTCCCCTACTACTCTGTAACTGGCAAGAAGATGCCCTTCTGGAGAAATCATACAACCACTACCGTGATAATTATCTTCATTGGAAATAGTTACTTGTGAATTTACCATTTCTTGAAAATCTGGGCTACCTATCAATGGTTTCTTCATTGAAATATCTTCCATATCTGAAGTTGAATTGGAAAATAATTTACTAAGGTTTTGACAAGAATTTATAAACTCATCTGAATTCAATAATTGCATCATCGCAACATACATAGCGTCCTTAAAGGCATCTGAAGTGTTTCCTCCCCAGTCTCCAACATAAAACACTTGCGATTCTCCTTCAGCCTCAAAAGGCAAAAGTCTATTTCCAAAATTATCGCAGATGAAAAATCGCACTTTCAATTTCACGCTGCTTCCAGCATTTTTTATTTTATAAACATCCATTTTCAAAATATCCGCATCAATCTGAACTGTGCGATCATATGGGGCAATGAAATCTGGACGTGATTCCTGATATTTCATCATGGACAACTTGCCATCCATCCAATTCTCCACGTCATAATATTCAGTGAAGGAACTACTAACATTTGTATCTTCTTCATTCCGCCTATTCCATCTGTTCACAGATTTATAAGTGTAGGAATTACGTTCAGAAACCTTCAATGAATCCAAACTATTGTGGGCTAACACAACGACGCCTGGGATAGAATTCTCTGGCAGTTTTTCCATTTCATCGAGTTTGTATTTTTTTTTGTGTCGAAGTGCTGCCACATTCAAATCCAAAAGAGTGAAACCTCCCACAACAATAGCGGAAAAAGGATCTTCAGCCGCAACATATGCCCCAATAACGAGTGCATCTAGCAGAATACCTAAATCAAAAGTTTTAGGTTTAAAAACCTGCGATTTAGGCCTATACCCAGACTTATAAGATGTCGCCACCAAAGGCTTGTGTTTTCTAACAGCAACACCAAACTCAGGGCTTGATGCAGAACCATTTATATAAACCGAAGCACCTTTAGTTGGGCTCGTCACTTTTACGACTTTCGTCGGAATAATCATTGCGCAGCCCACAATAGAAAAAAGTAATGTGGCTACAAGCGCGTATCTAAATATCTTAATCATAATCGTCTTTTGCTTAGTTGAAAGTTAGTCTCAATCTTTCGTAGATGTAATTCGATGGAATGGCAAATCCAACGCCCTCAGTAGTTGAACCAAAAGCCTTCGAAGAAACAACCCCTATCAATTGTCCTTTCGAATTAAAAAGCGCACCGCCAGAATTACCGGGGTTAACATGAGCGTCCGTTTGAAAAAGCGTTTTTCCAAAAGTGCTTCTCTTACCACTCATAATTCCTTTTGTAACAGTCTGGCCTAAAGAAGGATCAGCAGGTGTGCCTATTACAAACACTTCTTCTCCTAACTTGTACATTTCAGAAGAGGCAGGTGTAGAGGCATTCAAGTTTATGGCTTCAATTTTCAATAAAGCTAAATCAGTCAACGCGTCTGCTCTTTCTAGTTTCGCTATATAATCCGTACCATCACTTAAAACCACGTGCAGGGTGTCCTCAGAACCCATTGCAACGTGATAATTGGTAACAACATACCCGTCAGATGAAACTATACAACCTGAACCGTGACCGTCCTTACCTTTGATTGTAACAACGGTTTTTAAATAATCCGATGGAGTCCCAGTAGTACTTTTAGTAGATTTAAGTGTAATTAATGGTTGACTTGAAGCGCCCTTCAATTTTTCATCATAAGCTTCAATAGCCATTGTTAATTCTGGACTATAAAAAAATTGAAGATAGGCTTCTTCCATGGCATCATTCCAAACATCTACACCATATTCTCCAAGAAGAAAACTATCTAAGCTTCCAAACCAATAGATATATGGATTCAAAAAAGAATCTGGATAATCATTACTCTGAACTTCAAATTCTTTCGATAATATTTTGGCACCATAGTAATCAGTCAACTCAATAGTGCAATACATCTTCGCCAAAACAAAACGTTCTTGCTTGTTGCATTCCAATTTCATGCGATGAACAGTCATCGAGACTTTGAACGTATTTGCGTAATCTCTGAAAAAACCTTCTGTAGTATCTAGAACTCCGAAATTTTGAAAATACCAATACGCATTCTCCAATAATTTTGGACTGACAATATTCAAAGAATCTTGGCTTTCTTTCTTCTCATCCGCTTTCCCCGAATTCCATGAAGTAGTTTTATTGAATACCTTATAAGATATACTTCTTTCAGGGATTGCAATCTTCACTACTGCAGGTTCGAAATATTTGCCAAAATCATCATGAGACTTGAACTTGGTAAGTTCTGGGATAACATAGTCTTTCCCTTTCTTTTTCAATTTGGATTTTTGTAGGTATTTCGGGCGATAACCCTTTTTGTAAGCGCCTACTACAGTGGTGTGCTTATTCGCTATCATATAACCTGTATAGCCCATGTCTGTATACATGGTTGTTTCCGCACTATCTGTTTCACAAATTAGTTTCTGAGCATAAATCTCAGCAACCATAAAGAAGCAGACAAACAAAACGATTAGTTTCTTGATCATCAATTTCACAATTAAAGGTTGAGCATTAAGTCGGTTAAATTAATTCAAAGACCTAACGCTCCAAAAAATAGTTTTTCTTGGTATTCAGAACATAAAAGAAATCAATCTGTTAGAATAAAAGAAATAACATCCAACTCGCTCATGGCAAATTTTTTGGTCGTTGGAGGAACTTCAGGTATTGGTAAATCAATAACCGAAAACCTCATTCAGGAAGGACATAGTGTAATTACTTTTTCTAGAAATCCGCTACAAGGCATTTCAAACAATGCTCACCAACATTTCATCTGGGAAGCGGCTAACCAAGAGATACCATCATTTGACTTTCCACATTTGGATGGCCTTGTTTATTGCCCTGGCACCATTAATCTAAAACCATTTCACCGTTATACAGACGAAGAAATACTTGAAGAGTTCACCACCAATACTTTAGGGGCTGTTCGAATTCTTCGCAATATGCTACCACTACTCAAAAAATCCCCTTCCCCTTCAGTGGTACTTTTTAGCACTGTAGCGGTGCAAACAGGCATGCCATTTCACGCCAATATCAGCATGGCCAAAGGAGCTATAGAAGGATTGACAAAAAGCTTAGCCGCAGAATGGGCACCACTGATTCGTGTCAATGCAATTGCTCCATCCTTAACCCAAACCCCATTGGCGGAAAAACTCACTTCAACTCCCGAAAAGATTGAAGCCTCAGCCAAAAGACATCCTCTACAAAAAATTGGAACGCCACAGAACATTGCAGATGCCGCGCTATTCTTGCTTTCCGATAAAAGTTCTTGGATTACAGGACAAATAATACATGTCGATGGTGGAATGGGAAATCTTAAAACACTCTAACTAATTTAAAACCTTTCGTAATTCTTAATTAGTTGTTTTTCACTTTACAAGTACTAATGCCAAACGGCGCATAAAGTGGGCAGAAACTAACGAATGAAGTCAAAAGAAAAACTGCACTCAAAGCCAATAAAACATAGTTCCAAGGTGAAGAAACTAACTCATTGAAAGCTACAATTGCAAAAACAATAGCCAAAACAATCCTAATTGCCTTGTCTGTAGATCCCATATTCTTTTTCATAATGTGTAATTAATTGGTTTTGGATTCAAAAATGCACTTTCATTCCGACTCCCATAGTGACGCAGGTCACCTTCCATCATGACAATTCTTGTAACTTTATCCTTGTAGTTCACACTTTGTGGTTCAAACCAATATTTGGCGATAGCTGATTTTACCTCTTCTTGTTGTTTCTTTGTGGCCTATTTCAACCTTATGGCACTAATTGAAGAATTCGACAAATCAGGCAATTGGCTCTTTAGATGGAGAAGTTACCTGCCTTTGGCACTGTACCTTATGGCCACGATTGTGGTCGTATTTGAATGGGACGACCACATGGAAACGTTTAATTCTACTTGGGCATACAGCTGTTTGGCAGTCGCATTATTCGGTCAACTTATTCGTGCAATAACAGTTGGTTTTACTCCCAAAGGAACTTCCGGCAGAAATACTAAAGAAGGTCAGGTGGCAGAAAGCCTCAACACAAAAGGAATCTATTCCACCGTTCGTCACCCGCTCTACTTGGGAAACTTCTTCATGTGGTTAGGTATAATTATTTACGTAGGAAATTGGTGGTTTACTATTGTGTGCAGCCTCCTTTTTTGGGTCTATTATGAAAGAATTATGTTCGCCGAAGAGTTTTTCCTTCGCAATAAATTTGGGAAAACTTATCTAGACTGGTCTGCAAAAACACCCGCTTTTTGGCCTAGCTTCTCTCGTTGGGAAAGTGCAGGTTGGAATTTTAGTATGAAAAATGTACTGAAGCGCGAATACAACGGATTCTTTGCAACATTCATCTCATTCGCCTTGATTGACGCCATGAAAAACTATATACACTTTGGATTTTCTTCCTGGAAAGACCTAGTGTCGCCATTTTGGCTAATCGCACTTGCTATTTCTTTTGTTATTTTCATCACACTTCGTACGTTGAAAAAACACACTAAGATGCTTGATGTTACTGGAAGAGAATTTACAAAATAATTCACTTATAGTTCAAGCGAAATAAGCTTATCGCCCCCACCCTATTCCTGAAACTTTTTTGATGGAAAGCCATAGCCATATTCTTGAGGCTCTACGGTCAAAACTGGAGATGCAGAACAAGCCATCAAAAAGAGCAAAATCCAACCATTTTTCATCCTACGATAATACCCTAGACTAACAATCTATTGGATTAGTATACCATTCAAAATAATGGATTATTGTCCAAAAAAGCCAATTATTGACTGATTTACAAATACTTAAAACCATAAAAACTCAATGCAATAATTGCAAAATTCTTGTAGCTTAACTTCTCATTTTCATTGGGGTAATGTATTGGAATTGCTTATATTTGGAACCCTAAAATGATGCCTGTCACATGAAAAAAATCTTTATTCTACTATTTGCACTTGTTAGCACACTCGCAGGATACTCGCAGCTAAAATGTGGTTCTGATCATAAGCATCAGACCCTAAGAGCTGAAGATCCAGATTTCATTCAAAGAGAAGCTGACTACAACCGTTTGGTTGATGAGTACGTTGCCGCTCATAAAAATGATCGCGATGAAGTTCAAATTACTATTCCAATCGTATTCCACATCATCCACCAATGGGGTGTTGAGAATATCTCAGATGAGCAAATTTTTGATGCAGTGCGCATCCTTAATGAGGATTACAACAAAGACAATGCAGACACCTCTTTAATCGTGCATGGTTTCGACGAAATCTGCGCTGATATCAAAATCAACTTCTGCCTTCCAACAAAAGACTTCGAAGGAAATTGCACAAACGGTATCGACCGTATTGCATCTCCTGAAACGTTCATCGGTGACGATGGAAGTAAGCTTAACGCTTGGCCTCGCGACCGCTACCTCAATATCTGGGTAGTAGCGAGCATGGAAGATGGTGTTGCAGGATATGCATACTACCCAGCTGCGGTATCTGGCGGAATAAGTGCACTAAGAGACGGTGTAATTATTCTTCACCCATACATCGGTAGCATCGGCACCGGAGCTGCAGGACGTTCACGTGCACTTACACACGAAATTGGCCATTGGCTTAACCTTCAACACCCATGGGGCGACAACAACAACCCTGGCGTTGTTTGCGGCGATGATGATGTTCTTGATACTCCAGAAACAATGGGATGGGACTACTGCGACTTGAATGGCGCTATTTGCACCCCTGGCGTTTTCGAAAACGTTCAGAACTTTATGGACTATTCTTATTGCTCTGTAATGTTTACTGAAGGTCAAAAAGAACGTATGCGCGCAGCTGCTGCTCTTGCTCTTGCTGGTCGTAGCACCCTTTGGAGCGAATCAAACCTCATCTTCACAGGTTGCACCAATCCTCAAGCTTGCGCACCACAACCAAAATTCTATGCTGATCGCTACGTAGCATGTATCGGCGAAGACATCACTTTCATCAATAACACAGGCGGTGGAGTTGCAGATTCATATGCGTGGACTTTCCAAGATGGAGCAACTAGCTCAGATGAAAATCCAACAGTTTCTTTCAGCACTCCAGGATGGAAAACTGTAACACTTACAAGCAGCAATGCAAACGGTTCTGAATCAAAAACTGAAATTCGTGCTTGCTACATTATCCCTGAGCCAAACTGGTACTCAGGTCTAGTTTCTGAAAATTTCTCAAACGAGCAATTCTATAATGAGAACTATATCGTCCGTAACATGGATGGCAATTCTTCTAAATTTCAATGGACAAACACTGCTGGTTACGATGATTCGTATAGCACCGTTCTAAATGCTCACGACATTGAACAATCATTCATCGATACTGGAAACAATGATGTAGACGAACTTATCACTCCAGCAATGGATCTTAATGGTCTTTCTGGTTCTGCTACCCTTACTTTCCGTTGGGCTTATGCAACTCAAGCTAACGCTGTAGTTGACATGACCGATAAATTGGAAATTTGGTCAAGCCGCAACTGTGGTGAGACTTGGCAGCTTCGTGATGATTTCACAGGAACTGCTCTTGTTACTGCTGGTAACCACTCAGAATATTTCGTTCCATCTTCACAAAGTGATTGGGGTTTTGCTTCTATCAATGTGCCTAACACATTGTTCGATCCAAACATCCTTTTCAAATTCATTTTCACAACAGGAGATTACCCAAACAACCTTTACATTGATAACATCAACATTCAAGGAACTGTTGGAATCGACGAAATGAACGGCACAATCAATGCCCTTAACGTTTATCCAAATCCTGCTAGCGAAAACACTGCTGTGTCTTTCAACCTTCCAGGCTCTTCAGACGTTACAGTAGTATTGACTGATCTTAGCGGCCGCGTTGTAATGTCAGAAATGTATGCTAACAGAGAAGCTGGTAACAACCAACTTAATATCTCTACTGGCGAATTTGCTGACGGTCTTTATATTCTAACAGTAAAATCAAATTACTCAGACGTTACAACTCGTTTGATGATTAAGAAATAAACCTTCTGAACAGGTCATAAAAAAACCCGTCTTGCATTAAGCGAGACGGGTTTTTTATTTTCTAGACTTTCGTCTTATTTCTTAAACGTCAATCTTAGCATACTTAGCATTAGCCTCGATAAATGCGCGGCGCGGTGGAACATCATCGCCCATGAGCATAGAGAAAATATGATCACACTGCGCTGCATTCTCAATAGTAACACGGCGAAGTGTTCTGAACTGAGGATTCATTGTAGTATCCCAAAGCTGTTCAGCATTCATCTCTCCAAGACCCTTGTATCGTTGAATGTTTACGCTGCTTTCTTGTCCAGCACCTTTCAATTCTTGTACGAATTGATCACGCTGCTCCTCTGTCCATGCATATTCTTGTCTTGAACCTTTCTTCACCAAATAAAGTGGAGGCGTAGCAATGTATATATACCCTTGCTCTATCAACTCTTTCATATAACGGAAGAAGAAGGTCAAAATCAAAGTCTCGATGTGAGAACCGTCTACGTCGGCATCGCACATGATTACAATTTTGTGGTAACGAAGTTTTGCAATATTCAAAGCCTTGGTATCATCCTCTGTTCCGATGTATACACCAAGTGCAGTGTAGATGTTTTTAATCTCTTCGTTCTCAAGGATACGGTGAGGCATTGCCTTTTCAACGTTGAGGATTTTACCACGAAGCGGTAGAATAGCTTGGAAAACACGGTCACGACCCTGTTTTGCTGTACCACCTGCAGAATCTCCCTCGACAAGGAACAACTCACTTTTAACTGGATCTTTTTCAGAACAGTCAGCAAGTTTACCAGGAAGTCCACCACCAGTTCCTACGCCTTTGCGCTGAACCATCTCACGTGCTTTACGCGCAGCGATACGCGCTTGGGCAGCAACGATCACTTTATTTACAATCGCACGAGCATCATTTGGATGCTCTTCCAAATATGCCTCAAGCATTTCACTTACCACTTGGCTCACCGGAGCAACAGCTTCCTTGTTACCAAGTTTAGTTTTTGTTTGTCCCTCGAATTGTGGCTCTTGAACTTTTACTGAAACCACAGCTGTCAATCCTTCACGGAAGTCATCACCGTTGATTTCAATTTTTAATTTCTCAAGCATACCACTCTTTTCCGCGAAAGCTTTAAGAGTAGCTGTCAATCCACGACGGAAACCCTGAAGGTGTGTTCCGCCTTCATGTGTATTGATATTGTTTACATAGGAGTGAATGTTTTCGTTGAACGAATCATTATAAGTCATCGCTACTTCAACTGGAATATCACCGTCAACACGCTCCATGTGAATAATCTTCTGAATAATCGAAGGGCGACTTTCATCGATGTAACGCACAAACTCTTCCAATCCTTCTTTTGACAGGAATTCTGTTTGAACAGGAACGCCATTCTCATCAAGATTTCTCTTGTCTTGAAGAGTTAACTTAATTCCTTTATTCAAGAATGAAAGCTCTCGAAGACGACTTGCAAGTGTTTCATAATTGAATTCTGAAACATCGAAAATCGTATTATCTGGCAAGAACGTAACACGTGTACCGCGCTTATCCGTTGTACCAACTTCCTTAACTGGATAAAGTGGTTTACCGATAGAATATTCCTGAACGTACATTTTACCTTCACGATGAACTTCAGCTTTCAATGCGATAGAAAGTGCATTTACGCACGATACACCCACACCATGAAGTCCACCAGAAACTTTGTACGAACCTTTATCGAACTTACCACCCGCACCAATTTTGGTCATTACAACCTGTAAAGCTGAAACGCCTTCCTTCTTGTGCATGTCAATCGGAATACCACGTCCATTATCCTCAACGGTAATAGAGTTATCCTCATTGATAGAAACAAAAATGGTATCACAGTAACCAGCGAGAGCCTCATCGATAGAGTTATCGACTACTTCGTACACCAAATGGTGCAAACCTCTGGTTCCAATGTCTCCAATATACATCGCCG
>JBIIBU010000021.1:0-14909 GCA_044239235.1 Flavobacteriales bacterium | reverse complement strand
CATTGAAGAAGCGGTCCGCAGCAATGGTCCGCTCGCATAGCCACCTACACCAATTGCAATGTCGGGTTTGAATTCGCGAATGATTTTTCTAGCTTTTAATATAGATGCGATTATTTTGAATGGCACTTTCAAATTTTGAAGTGTCAATCTTCGCTGAATTCCCATGATTGGCAATCCTATTATTTTGAATCCAGCTTGTGGCACTTTTTCCATCTCCATGCGACCTTCAGCACCAACGAATAAAATTTCTGCATCGGGACGTTCGCGAAGAATTGCTTTTGCAATAGCTATCGCAGGAAAAATGTGGCCACCTGTTCCACCGCCTGAAATGATCACTCGTAATGACATGGTCTATGGTTTATCAAGCAGGCAGTGCCTCTTGTGTTTCGTCTGAAATTGGATCTTCGAGTTCCTCTGCATTCTTTTCTTCGAATGCTTCTGGATTATATACGCTTCGACTCACGGCGAGAATTATTCCGAATGTAAGACACGTAAAAATGGTACTCGTTCCACCAAGACTTACCAAAGGCAATGGTTGTCCCGTAGTAGGGAATAAGCTCACGGATACGCCCATATTAATCATTGCTTGCACAACGAGGAGCAGCGAGAGTCCTATGGCAGTGAGTCGCCCGAAATGCTTCGGACACTTTGAGGTGAATCTAACGGTACGGAAGAAAAGAATTACATAGAGTAACAGAACTCCTGCGCCTCCTATTATCGCTCCATATTCTTCTATAATGAAAGCATACACCATATCTGAATAGGGGTGAGGCATAAAATTTCGAGCCGTACTTTTTCCTGGTCCTTTCGGAATAATGCCACCTTCGTGTATGGCGTATTTCGCAAGGTTGGCTTGATAGTTACCCTCACTATTTTCATCCACTTTATTTGTAATACGATTTTTCCACGTCTCGTATCGTCTTAAAGTTCCTTTAGGGGCTAATTCTCCAACGATAATTATCAATACAATTGCTGCAATTCCCAATCCCACAATTTTCATCAAATGCTTGCCGGGTACACCCGCTATATACATAAGAATAAAACATACCAATGCCAGCAGGGCAGATGTAGAAAAGTTGGATGGAAGAATAAGAAAACACATTCCCCCGATATAACCCAAAAGGGGTAGAATGGTTTTTTTGAAATCGTCTAATGAATCACGTTTGAGATTGAGCCAACGTGCTACAAAAACTACTAGTACAATCTTAGCAAAGTCGGAGGTCTGAAATGTCAATCCAGTGAATGGAATTTTAATCCATCGCTCAGCGCTATTTAGGTCCGACCCAAAGAGCATTGTGATAATCAGAAGTCCATAGGCGACATAAATCAGTAGTGCCGACATCTTAGAGAAATATTTGAAATTTCTCTTGTGCACGTAGTACATAAAAGCAAAACCGCCTCCAACCATTAAGAGATGTTTGAAGAACGTGTTAAAGCCGCCCTGCTTTGCAGCAAGGGTTGTCATGGCACTGAATACAGCCAAAATTGAAAGCAACGCGAGAAACACAGCGACCATCCAGATCACTTTATCTCCTTCGAGCTTTTGGAATATGTTTTTTATCCGCGCCTGCACTTTTTTTTGGCTTTAGGCTATAAGCTTTAAGCTTTAAGCCTTTTTATTTCTTTATTTATGTTACAATGTAATTTTAATCGGCGAAGCCGAAATAAAACCAACAGCTTAGGGTCTAAAGCCTAAAGCTTACAGCTTATTGCTTACGGCCTATAGCTTACAGTCTCTTCACCGCAGCTTTAAACTGACGTCCGCGGTCTTCGTAGTTTTCGAATAAATCGAAACTTGCACATGCTGGTGAAAGCAATACTACGTCTCCATCGTGGCCAAGATCGTAAGCGATACGAACTGCTTGCTCTGCACTGTCAGAATCGATGATGGTATCAACTACTCCTGCAAATGCAGCGCGGATTTTTGAACTATCTTTTGTAAGACAAATAATAGACTTCACTTTCATTTTTACAAGTTCCATCAACTCGTTGTAGTCATTGCCTTTGTCGGTTCCACCTGCAACCCAGATAACTGGTTTGTCCATGCTTTCAAGAGCGTACCATGCAGAGTTAACGTTTGTTGCTTTGCTGTCGTTGATGAAAGTGATGCCGTGCACTTTTGCAATGAATTCAAGACGGTGTTCGATGTTCTCGAAGTTCTCGAGACTTTCGCGAACTACCTCTTTTCTTAGATCGAGGATACGTCCTGCAACTCCTGCAGCCATGCTGTTAGCAAGATTATGCTTGCCTTGCAATGCGAGTTCTGTAATTTTCATGTTGAGCGGGTTATTTTTGATTAATAGGGTTAATTGGTCATTTTCAATGAAGGCTCCTTGTTCTAGCTTCGTTTCTGTTATTGTGAAAGGGAAAAGCTGAGCCTTGAAATTTCTCTTTGCCATTTCAGCCATGGTCGCTGGATCATCCATATTGTAGATGAATGCATCTGCTGAAGTTTGATTCTGCACAATGCGGAATTTTGAATCCACGTATTGCTGAAAATCGTAGTTGTAGCGATCGAGGTGATCGGGTGTGATATTCGTAAGAATGGCGATGTCTGCTTTGAACTCGTACATATTGTCGAGTTGAAAACTGCTTAACTCAAGCACATAATAATCGAATGATTGTTCTGCTACTTGAAGCGCAAAACTTTGTCCTACGTTGCCTCCCAATCCTACATTCAATCCAGCATTTTTAAGAATACTATAGGTGAGAAGGGTAGTGGTTGTCTTTCCGTTAGAACCAGTAATACAAATCATTTTTGCATTGGTATAACGAGAAGCAAATTCTATTTCAGAAAGAATAGGCGTGCCTTTTGCTTTCAATGCTTGAATCAATGGAGCCTTGTCTGGAATACCTGGACTCTTGATTATTTCGTCAGAGCCAAGAATGCGCTCTTCTGTGTGTTGTCCTTCTTCGAATTCGATGCCAGCCGCTACAAGCAATTCGCGATACTTGTCTTTCAAATTTCCTTTATCAGAAAGAAAGACATCGTATCCCTGCTTCATAGCAAGAACAGCAGCGCCATAGCCACTTTCACCACCACCTAATATGGATAGCTTTTTCTTCATCGAGTCTTAAGCGTGAGGATGGTGATGATGGCTAACATGATTCCAATGATCCAGAAGCGCGATACGATTTTTGATTCGTGCATTCCTTTCTTTTGGAAATGATGGTGAAGGGGTGACATCAAGAAAATGCGACGACCTTCTCCGTATTTTTTCTTTGTGTATTTGAAATACGAAACTTGCATCATCACCGAGAGATTCTCGATGAGGAAGATTCCGCACAATACGGGAATTAATAATTCTTTTCGAATAGCAATTGCAAACGTGGCAATGATGCCACCAAGTGCAAGGCTTCCTGTATCACCCATAAATACTTGGGCTGGATATGAATTGTACCAAAGGAACCCAATACATGCACCAACAAATGCTGCAATGAAAATCGTCAACTCTCCACTGTACGGGATGTACATGATGTTGAGATAATCAGCAAAAATATAGTTACCTGAAACGTATGCTAGGATTGCTAAGGTCACACCAATTATTGCACTCGTTCCCGTGGCCAGTCCGTCAATACCATCTGTGATATTAGCACCGTTTGAAACGGCTGTAACAATGATCACCACGATGATGGTGAATAGGATAAAAAGTGTTACTGGACTTTCCCAACTATCTGGCATCAACCATGCATAGTTGAACTCATTGTCTTTGACAAATGGAATGGTAGTCTTAAGTGATTTTTCTGTATTCCACATCTCAGGATTATCTGCAGTGTTTGCAGAAACAAAATCCATGGGTGCATCGGTTGGCTTTACCTTGATAAGAACGTTTTCATTCCAATAAAGCATGCTCGCAACGATAACACCAACACCAACTTGCCCAATGATTTTTGATGTACCAGCAAGTCCTTTTTTATCTTTCTTAAATACTTTGATGTAATCATCCAGGAATCCTATGAAGCCAAGCCAAACAGTAGCTACAATCATTGTAAGGATGTAGATGTTGGTGAGTCTTGCGAAAAGAAGAGTAGGAATAAGGATTGCCGCAAGAATGATCAGTCCACCCATTGTTGGTGTTCCTTTCTTCTCCATTTGTCCTTCCAAACCAAGGTCACGAATGGTTTCTCCCACTTGCTTTCTGCGCAACCAAGAGATAAGTCTCTTACCAAATACCATAGATATTGTAAGAGATACAATAACGCTCAATGCCGCGCGGAATGAGATGTATTGAAACAGTCCTGCTCCTGCGAGATCGTAGTGTTTGTCCAGATATGTGAATAGATGGTATAGCATTCTTATTCTTAGATGTGGAGGGTTTCTATTGCGATTTCGAAATCATCGAAAGGATATTTCACTCCGTTGATTTCTTGATATTTTTCATGGCCTTTGCCTGCGATCAAAATGATATCTCCTGGCTGTGCCAACTGACATGCAGTGCGTATAGCTTCGCGACGATCTGTAATACACAATGTTTTGCGCATCAAGATTGGATCTAATCCAGCCTTCATTTCGTCGATAATAGCTTCAGGAGATTCGCTGCGTGGATTGTCACTTGTGATGATTAAACGATCACTAGATTCAGCTGAGATTTGAGCCATCACTGGACGTTTATCTCTATCGCGATCTCCGCCACAACCAACGATGGTTATTACTTGCTCTGTTCCACTTCTGATATTTTCTATTGTGCTCAAAACGTTGCGCAATGCATCAGGTGTGTGAGCATAATCCACGACCGCAGTTATCCCTTGTTTATTGGTGAAATATTGAAAGCGTCCTTCTGGTGCTTCAAGCATTGAAAGTGTTGTCAATACTTCCATTTTATCCATACCTAATTCAATTGCTGTGGCATAAACTGCAAGCAAATTGTAAGCATTGAAACCACCGATTAATCGAGTGAATAGATCTTGAGAATCTATTGTAAGGTGAAGACCACCAAAACTATTTTCTACCACCTTGGCTTTGAAGTCAGCCATGCTTTGTAGCGCATACATCTTCTTCTTTGCTTTGCAATTCTGAACCATGATTTCGCAATGGCGATCATCATGATTTACTAATGCGAATGAGGAAGAAGGCAACATATCAAAGAGCATTTTTTTTGCTTTGATATATTCATTGAATGTTTTGTGATAGTCTAAATGATCATGCGTGATGTTTGTGAAAATGGCACCTCTCAATGTTGTACCGGTCAAACGATGTTGGTGCAAAGCATGAGATGAAGCTTCCATAAAGCAATACTCACAACCTGCTTCTACCATTTGTGCTAGCAACTTTTGCAAGCTGATTGCATCTGGAGTCGTATGTGTTGCAAGTATTTCTTTATCGTTGATTTTGTTCACAACGGTTGAAAGCAGACCCGTTTTGTATCCCATCTTTCTCGCCAATGCATATAGCAAAGTGGCAGTAGTGGTTTTTCCATTGGTGCCGGTAACAGCAACAATTTTTATATTTTCTGAAGGATTATCGAAGTAGTTTGAAGCGATATAACCAAGTGCTTCTGCGGAATTGTTGACTTGAATGTAAGTCACATGCTCTGCTGGATTCGCAGGGATTTCTTCGCAAATAACAGCCACCGCCCCAGCTTTAATAGCTGTTTCGATATAGTCGTGACCATTGCTGTTTACTCCACGAACGGCAACGAACAAGCTGAATGGTTTCACTGCGCGTGAGTCCATTGTGATGTGCTCTACTGCAGTATTGGTAGAACCGAATACATCAGTGATGCGAGCACGATACAATATGTCCTTTAGTAGCTTCACGACAATTCGATGGTTATGTATTTATTTGATTTGCTTGATGCACCTGGTGCAACAGACTGTCTCTTCACTGTTCCTACTCCGATGATTTGCACTTTTATTCCCTCAGTTTCCAAAAGGAACAATGCGTCTTGAAGTCCCATTCCAACAACATTTGGCACTGTCCCTGGGGTAATTGTTCTGCTGCTCAAAGTCACGTTTTCTTTGCTAGCCGCTGTGCTCACATATTCACCATGACTTTCTTCAATCGTTGCGATATTCAATGTTTTGAATACTGTGAAAAGCTCTTTAGTCGACCCACTTTTCGATACGGGCATCATTTTATTTGCGAGCATCAATGAGTCAACAGGCATTTGTGTGCCGTGGAAATCAAGTTGAGTTGAATAGATTTTATCAGCGAGTTCCTTGAATACAGGAGCTGCTACAGCGCCGCCGTAATAGGCGCCGCTAGTTGGATTGTGCACTACTACGATACATGAATAGCGTGGATTTTCAGCTGGGAAATAACCAACGAATGATCCACGGTATTTGTGCTCTTCATATCCTGCTCCGTCGTTTACCCACGCTGTGCCGGTCTTTCCAGCAACATGATATGGAGAATCTTTGAAAACTGTTTCAGCTGTTCCACCTTTCTCCATCACACCTTCCATCATTTTTCGACACTCTGCAAGTGTTTCTTTTTTACAGATAGCTTGATTGAGTACAACAGGATTTTTCTTTTCTACAACTCGTCCATTTTGACGGATTTCTTGCACAAACAATGGACGAACGAGTGTTCCATTATTTGCAACAGCATTATATAAAGTCAGAATTTGGAGTGGAGAGAATTGTGTTTCATAGCCAATAGCCATGTTTGTCAAACTCAAGCCAGACCAGCCTTTGGCTTTTGTAGAAGCATAAAGTTTAGGTTTGAATTCTCCCGAAAGTTCGAGGTCCATTTGTTTTCCGAAACCGAATGAATTCAGTTTGTCTAAGAATTTCTGTGGATTCTTTTCGAATGATTTTTTGACTAGAAGCGCGGTACCAATGTTGGATGACTTTTCAAAAACTTCCTCAGCGCTTAATGTGCCATGACCGCCGTTAGCTTTATTGGAATCGGTCATTTCTTTTCCGTAGAAAAAGATGGATCCATTTCCGGTTTCTACGCTATCAGAAAGTGAGATAAGGTCTTCATCTAGACATGCCATGAGGCTTGCTAACTTAAAAGTAGAACCGGGCTCAATTCCTTGTGCGATTGCTAGATTGAGATTCTCATCATATATGCCTGTAGTTGTATTGAGAGAAAGATTTGCGATAGCGCGTATGTAGCCCGTTTGAACTTCCATAAGAATGGCACAACCCCATGAAGCACCATGTTCGGTAAGTTGTCTGCGCAGCGCCGCATCAGCTACATCTTGTAAATGCACATCGATTGTAGCTACGATATCCATACCTGGAGTTGGCTCCACTTGAAACTCATCGTTCATTGGGCGCCATTCGCCACCGGCCATTTTTTCTTGAAGTTGTCTTCCTTTTTTACCAGCAAGAATTTCATCGTAAGCAAGTTCAAGTCCTACTTGATTGTCTTCACGATTCAAGCCAATGGTGCGCGCAGCAAGTGCTCCGAATGGTTTTTTTCTTTTGCTTTTTTCAATGAAAACAAATCCACTCTTCATTCTTCCTTTGCGAATAAGAGGGAATTTTTTAATGATTTGAAGTTGATTGTAATCAACGTGATCAGTTATTTTTTTGTAGCGATCATGAGTGGCGCGAGCATTCGCAAATAGTTTCTTGTATTCACCTGCGGTTTTATCACCAAGAAGTCTTGAGAAAGCTTGAGCAAGAGAATCTATTTTCGCTCTGTATTCATCTTGATCATATTTCGCCTCGCTATCCCATCTGATTTCGTAATCAGGAACGCTAGTCGCAAGAAGACTTCCATCGCTAGATAGAATTTGTCCACGAGATGGTGTAATCTCCGCTGCGCGGAATGCTTTGCTTTCGCCGAGCATCATAGCACTTTCGTCTGGGAATGCTTGAAGCCAGATTACTTTACCGAAGATGGCAAGCGCAACTATTCCTAGCATCATAGCGATGCCGTATGCTTTTTTAGAAACGTCACGGGCTAGTTTGTCGCTCATTTTTCCTCCTCAAAAAATCCAGGTTCAACATCGATGAATTGTGGAGGCGTTCTTAGTTCTTTCAAACCAAGAGCTTCTATATCGCGTGCCACGCTGCTCTGCTGCTTGCGAGTTTCTAGAGTAGACAGTGTAGTATTGTATTCAGAACGAATTTCTTTTAGTCGATTTTGTTGACGCACGATATCACGATGCGTGTTTTCGAAATAGTACATCAACGCGATGTTGATGATGAAAAGAATCGCGATGAAACCGATGAAAGGCAGGTGATTGATAAGTCCGTCACGAGTAAGAAATTCGCCGCTCAATACTGTTCTGAATGATTTTGCGACTTTGCCACTTTTGCGGGGAGGAGTAACTGGTGCTTCTACTGGTGTAGGCACTTCTTCAACGTGTTGAGGATTGTCAGGTACTCTAAATGTGTTCATTTTTCACTTATCAGGCAACAGGATGTAGTCTGTTGCCATGGGCTTTATCAAATAAGAATTACAGCTTTGTTGCAACTCTTAGTTTCGCACTGCGTGCTCTTGTATTTTCTTGTATCTCTTGTTCTGCTGGGATGATTGGTTTGCTTTTTAGCGGTGCCAATGGTCTCAGTAGATTTCCAAAAAAGTCTTTTTCAGGTTCTCCCTCGAAGTTTCCTGTCTTCATGAAATCTTTTACCAATCGGTCTTCTAGAGAGTGGTAGCTGATTACTGAAAGTCTTCCACCAGGTTTGAGCACTTCAGAAGATTGTTGTAGAAATGTTTTGAGCACTTCCAATTCTTCGTTCACTTCTATGCGCAGCGCTTGAAATACTTGCGCGTAGAATTTGTGTTCTTTTCCTTTTTGTGTGAAGGGCAGGAGAGCATCCATCAATTCGCCGCTCGTTTGGATTGGTCTATTGAGAATGATGGTTCGAGCTACTTTGTGCGGAGCATCAACTTCGCCATACACTCTGAGGATTTTCATCAGCTCAGAGTCTTCGCTTTTGTTGACCACATCTGCTGCGGTTTTTTTTCTTTTCTGATCCATGCGCATGTCTAGAGGCGCATCGTATCGTATAGAGAAACCGCGTTCTTCAGAATCAAATTGATGGCTGCTCACTCCTAAGTCTGCGAGTATTCCATCTACTTGTTTGTGACCGCATAGTCGAATCCAGTTCTTCATGAATTGGAAATTTTGATCTACGAGTGTGAAGCGAGGGTCGTTGATGGTATTTGCAATAGCATCAGGATCCTGATCAAACGCGATCAATTTTCCTTGAGGTCCCAGTCTTTTCAATATCTCTCGTGAATGCCCGCCACCACCGAAGGTGACATCCACGTAAACCCCGTCGGGCTTGATGTCTAGGCCATCTACCGATTCATTCAACAACACAGGTTGGTGGTAGTTACTCACGGTTGATTGGCTTTGGTTAATGGTTGCAGAGATGAAGGGTCAACTTCATTTCTGATTTAGTCGTTAAGCTGTCCTAGATCGCGCTGAACCTGTTCGGCTAATGCGGCGAAATCACTCTGGTTGTTTGCCACCATTTTATTGTGGTTGCCAACACTCCAGATTTCCATTTTCTCTAATGCGCCCACCACCACGAGTTCGTTGTTCTTTTTCAAATCGATTTCAGCGTAATCAAGAAGCGATGCTGGAAGAGAAAGTCGACCGGCATTGTCGAGCTCAAGCGGAGTAGCTCCATTCAAAAATCTTCTCATGAATTCGAGGTGATTTCTGTTGTAGCGATTCAGCTTGCTGAAATCTTGTTGAATACGATCCCATTCGGGTTTTGGGTAAAGCGCGAGACAGTTGGAATAGATGTCGCGATTGATCACCATGCCGTGGTGTATAACCTCCTCGAGCTGCTTGCGCAGCTTGGATGGAAAGAGCATTCGGCCCTTATTATCCACTTTACATATATGTTCTCCTAAGAGGTTGAGCATGGTAACTAGTCTGTCTAGGACGGCACGAAAATACCCCAAAATTCCCACTTTTTACCACTGAAGTCAATTTTTTGCCTTTTTGTTGATAAAATCGATTTTTTAAATCCAGTCTTTTCTGGTCTTTTTCTTTGTAAGTTATTGAATTATAGAATTATTGATAGTTTTTTAGGGTGGTGGTAAAAAGTGGGAGGATTTTGGTGATTACTCGTTTTTGGTGGCTGTGAAAGCCGTTTTTTTTTACCTACATTCGCCGTAATCGTTTTGTACAATCACTTATGGATTATCAGTTAAAAGAGGAAGGACAGTTCCGTTACATTCAAGAAGGTGAGGGTAAACCTCTTATCCTATTGCATGGCTTGTTTGGAGCTTTGAGCAACTTCCGTGAAGTAGTGGATCATTTTTCTAAGCGCTATACGGTGCTTATTCCAATGTTGCCGCTTTATAGTATGCCCGTGCTCTCCACTGGCGTAAAAAGCATTGCTGAATTCTTAGATGAATTCATTGAGTATAAAAAATTCGACAAAGTGAGTTTGCTTGGTAACTCTTTGGGCGGACACGTTGCGCTTGTTTATACCAAGCAGCATCCTGAAAAAGTGAGTGCACTCATTCTAACTGCAAGTAGCGGTTTGTATGAGAATGCATTTGGCTCTTCTTTTCCAAGAAGAGAGGATAAAGAGTTTATTCGTAAGAAAGTGGCTGTGACATTCTACGATCCTAAACACGCTACTGATGAATTGGTAGACGAATGTTTTGAAGTGGTGAATGATCGCAATCGTGTGCTGCGTATTCTCGCTTTAGCAAAGAGTGCTATTCGTCACAACATGGCGAAGGACTTGCCGAACATGACTATGCCGGCTTGTTTGATTTGGGGAAAGAACGATACCATCACACCTCCAGAGGTGGCAGAAGAATTTAAAACTCTTCTTCCAAACGCGTCTCTCTATTGGATCGATGAATGTGGTCACGCTCCCATGATGGAACACCCCGCTCAATTCAATGCGATTTTAGATTCGTGGTTTGATAGTTTGGGCTCTTGAAAATTTGGACACAGAGTAAAGAAGGTACACAGAGTACACTGAGAAGAATTTCTTTTTTTTTTAAAATATTCTTTTTTGAAATTACATCAGCAGTCAACCATAAAACATCAACCCTAGAGAAATGATTATTTCTGCGGAATTTGTGAAGTCTTCAACAGATTGGTCTAAGTGCCCTAGTCCGGTGTTTCCGGAAGTGGCGTTTATTGGCCGCAGTAATGTGGGGAAGAGTAGTTTGATTAATCGTGTGGTGAATAAGAAGGGTTTGGCAAAGACTTCAGGTCGTCCAGGAAAGACGCAGACTATTAATCACTTTATTATAAATGAAGAAAAGAAGCCATGGTATCTTGTCGATTTGCCGGGCTATGGATATGCGAAAGCGTCGAAGTCATCGCGTGAGACATGGGAGACATTTATTGTGGACTATGTGAATAAGCGCACCAATTTGCTTTGCACATTTATATTGATAGATTCACGTCACGAGCCTCAGAAGATCGATGTAGATTTCATAGCGCAGATGGGAGAGTGGGAGATACCTTTTGCATTGGTATTTACAAAAGCAGATAAAATGAAACCTGGAGGTTTGGAAAACAACCTCAAAGTCTATAAAGATAAATTGTTGGAGTACTTCGTCGAGTTGCCCAACATCTTCGTTACCTCCGCCGATAATGGTTTGGGTAAAGATCAATTAGTAAAATTCCTAGAAGAACTCACCAGAGCACCGCTACCGAAGTCGATGTTCTAGATAGTTTGACAGTGAGACAGTGTGGCGGTGAGACAGTGTAAAGAGTGTACCCAAATGCACACAAGTGAAATCAAGTGCACCCAAATGAAAAAAAGGGTAGATTTAAAAGGGTATATTTAAAATTGCCAATAGCCAATAGCTAACAGCCTATGGCTTACAGCCAAAATCATTTGCGTTCACTTGTGTCCATTTGATTCCACTTGGTTTAACTTGTTCACTGTCTCACCGTCTCACTGTCACACTACTTGATTTCCAGCTTCTCCGCATAATACTCGCAGAAATCCCGCATGGTGTCGGCCATCTTCTTTTCGCCGGTGGCTTTTTCGAAACTGTCGGCTAGGGTTAAAATCGTTTGATGAATGAAACGCTTCATCTCATCGACTTCCATTTCTTTATTCCATAAATCAATACGCAATGTGTTGCGCTCTTCCTTGTCCCAAACTGATAATATCATGGCTTTGGCCTCGGCGGTTTTGCCATTGTCTTTTGCGTTCCACATTATTTTTTCTGGAACGTTGTTTTCGTCTAGATCTATCTCGAATTTGATTTCTGTCTTTTTCATCGTCAAGGTTTTTCTGGTTTGAAGGCCTTCAAAATTTTCTGTGAATCTTTTTCCGCAAGCAATTGCTGAATTGTAATCGATGGATTCTCTTTCATATAAGCTCTCACCATTTTCCATCCAAGCCAAATCCCCAACTGCGACGGAGAATCCTGCGGAATCGCACCGATATTGGTGAATGGACCAAAGTCAATCCATTTTTTATTGTTGTTGTATTCTTTCTCGAATAATACTTCTTGTTTCGCGAGTTCTTTCCAAACACTCCATTCATTGGCAATTGCCCACTCCATATTTTCTGTAGACCAATTCATCTTAGTAGAATCTTCGGTCATGGGCATCAAGGCGTCTAGCATATACATCACTTTTCCCTGCTGAACAATCAAATCTAGCAATGTCGCGCCGCGGGTGTTGCGGTCGGACTTGTTGCACTGTGCCCACGAAAAGTCTTTCATCGCATTCACCACCAAGTAGTCAGGGCGCATATCGTCCTTAAAATATTGAGGGAAAACATCATTGGGAAATAATTTCACAATGCTATCCTGAGGTCCAAGGAAGAAATCAAGTCCCACGGAAATGATGGAATCGGTAGAGTAAGCACTGAAGTTGAGTCCAGAATTCATATACACCACATTCGGTGCGATAGAATCTGGGAAGAAGTGATGCCATCTGCGAATCGCCTCGGTGAATTCTGTATTGACCTCGTTGATTTTATCTGTATTATAAAGCTTGTCGATTTGCAGCTGCAAGGCACGCATGTCGCGGTGACTTACGAAGCCCTCTAGTACTGCAAAGTTGGAGTCGGGCTGACAACGCGCCGCTTGGAGAATTACTTCCATATAATCGCAATAGAATCCTCTATACTTTTGGTATAGTTGTTGGCCTGTGCGCGCCGGATCTGTGAAATCGGCATTGAAAATATCGTGGTCGAAGCGGTCGAAACGCACTTCAAGTTTTGACTCAGAAACGTCCACTTTTTTCAATGGGTCGTCTTCACAAGATGTGAACACCAAAACTGTGAAAATCAATATATAATTAATGATCCGCATATTGAATGAGTATTGTTAGCTTTGCTAATGCATCAGCGAAGCTGCAAGTTTAACGCAGTAAACTAATAGAACATGAAAAAAATTACCCTTTTTACCCTCTTAACCCTGTCAGCTATTATTATTAACGCTCAGGATTTCCAAAAATTCAAAATAGCTGCGCGCTTTAGCCCAGGTATCGCTTGGATGAAGCCAGATTCTAAATACATCACCAATGAGGGCAACGTAGCTCGTTTTGGTTTTGGTATCTCAATGGACATTCATTTCACAGAAAACTATGCTTTCGGCACTGGTCTAGAAGTGACGCGCATGGGTGGAAGCCTTTCTTACTTGAATAGCGGTCGCTATGATGGTGTAGATTACGTGATGTCTCGTACACGCGATTACCGCTTACAATATGTTGAAGTGCCTCTTACTTTGAAACTGCGCACCAACGAAATCGGATACATCACTTATTGGGGTCAATTCGGCATCACACCAGGTCTGAACATCAATGCAAAAGGTGATGATAATGTAGATTTCCTTTATGGTAAGACAGATACAGGATGGGGTGAAACAGATCGCGTTTCTTTCTCCTCTGAGGACGAAGACATTAAAAATGATGTAAATATCTTCCGCGTAGGTCTGCTTATCGGTGCTGGTATCGAGTATAGTCTTAGTGGAAATACTGCTGTTCATGTAGGTGTCACCTACAATAATGGTTTCACTGATGTATTGGATGGTGATCTCGTGGTTACTGATGATAGCGACAAACCAGTTTTCGAAGGTGGCAATCCAAAGAAAAATGAAATGAAAGCGATGTCTAACATCGTTCAGTTGAATATCGGTATCAAATTCTAATAATCGATTTCGTTGAATACAGAAGCGGTTGTAAAGCACATTGTGCAATGGTTGAACTCCTATAGTGAGAGTTCGAAGACCAATGGTTTTGTTGTGGGAGTGAGCGGTGGAATTGATTCCGCAGTTACAAGCACCCTTTGCGCAATGACAGGCAAAGAAACCCTTCTGATTGAAATGCCGATTTATCAAGCGGAAAGCCAAGTGTCGCGTGCTCAAGAGCACATGAATTGGCTTGCTTCGAAATATTCAAATGTTCGTCTTCAACGTGTGGAACTCACTTCCGTATTCGATTCGTTTATGGGTAGCGTACCGCAAATTGAAGACGAACATCTTTTGCACCTCTCTCTTGCCAACACACGTTCGCGTCTTCGCATGATGACGCTATACTATTTCGCAGGTATTCATCGCCTTCTTGTTGCGGGAACTGGAAATAAGGTGGAGGACTTTGGAGTAGGTTTTTATACCAAATATGGCGACGGTGGAGTGGATCTATCTCCAATCGCGGACCTCATGAAAACAGAGGTTTATCAAGTGGCCGAATTCTTAGGCGTTACCAATAGTATTCTAATAGCTAAACCAACAGACGGCCTTTGGGGCGATGATCGCTCTGATGAAGATCAAATTGGTGCAAGCTATCCTGAACTAGAATGGGCGATGGATTATATTGAAGACAAAGGTGGTCAAGCACCAAACCTAGAAGATCCCGCACTCACAGATCGACAAAAGACTGTTCTTTCAATTTATTGGAGAATGAACCGTGCGAATCAGCACAAGATGCGAGCGATTCCTGTTTGTTCTCTTCATGACGTTCGATAGCGCTCGCAGTGTACGTCGCTTCGCTCCGGTGTACGCCTTCGGCGGTGTACGTCGCTGGGGCTCCGGTGTACGTCGCTAACGCTCCAGT
>JBIIBU010000214.1:0-3823 GCA_044239235.1 Flavobacteriales bacterium | reverse complement strand
TCAAGCAACATCTGAAGTGTTCTCAACAATAGCAACGAATCAAAACGTGCGAATGGTGAAAGCATGGAAGACATGAAAAAAAGAGCTGCCGACAAACGTTTCTCTAATGTGGCATACTTGCTTGATAAAAACTCTGAACTAGCAAACGCTTTCGGTGCGCGCACTACACCTCACGTATTCTTGTTTGATAAAGACATGAAATTAGTTTACCGTGGTGCTATCGACAACAACAATGAAAGCGCTGCAAAAGTGACTGATGCTTACTTGGAAAAAGCAATGATTAATCTTTCACAAGGAAAAGCAATTAACCCAGCAGAAACTAAAGCAACAGGTTGCGGAATTAAGCGAGTTGGCTAATCTGGGACTATTTTTGCCCCATGATTCCTGCACCTAATTCTTTTGAATCGATAGAAGACATCCTCCAAGGAAGTGTTATCATAGTTGACAAACCCCTTGAATGGACCAGTTTCGACGTTGTCGGAAGGTTGAAGTGGTTGATTCGCAGATATGGCAAAGCGCCCAAATTCAAAATTGGTCACGCAGGAACTCTAGACCCCTTAGCTAGCGGGCTTTTGGTAGTTTGCACCGGCAAATGCACCAAGCAAATTCAAGACATACAAGGTGGAATGAAAGAGTACACAGGCACAATTCGCCTGGGACAAACAACACCGAGTTATGATCTAGAAACCGCACCAGAAGGCGATTTCCCATACGAACATTATACAGAAGCCGAGCTCCTTGGAGTTGCGGCTGCTTTTATTGGTGAGCAATTGCAAACGCCTCCCATTTACTCTGCAAAACTCATCGATGGCAAACGTGCCTACGAATCCGCGCGCGCTGGAGTAGAAGTAGTGATGCGTCAGGCGCTCATTACGATCCATGAATTCGAGTTGACTCGCATTGCGCTCCCAGACATCGACTTCAAAATTCGATGCAGCAAAGGCACCTACATTCGATCAATTGCGCATGACTTCGGACAAAAATTAGGCGGCGGTTCACACCTCGTGGCCTTGCGCAGAACAGAATCAGCCCCATTCCGCATCGAGAATGCATACGCCATGCAAGACCTCGAAGAAAAAATTCGCTCAATTTCTCCCTCAAAATCAGAGGATTAGAAAAAACTTTTTTGAGAACGTAACTTTAGGGCTTACAAACACCGTTAAAGACCTTGTAAGTTCTCATGTAGAGATATTAGATAGTTTAATTGTTTTCATTTATTACCATTGAAGGCCGCTCAACGGAGTGGCCTTTTGGTATTCTAGTCTGTTGGATCTTGGTTCGAAACTCTCTATTCATTCTCATTCTCCTACTCATTCGGTCCCTGAGCTTATCGAAAGATGGTTCCCTAGTAATCGTGCAGCGAGTGTGTCGAGGGATGGCTGTTCAAAATTCATTACCAAATATAGCCCTTCTAGCCCCTTCAAATAGCTCTCTATACCTTAATTACAACTGTTCTGATTTACTAAAGCTATATTACACTTAATGAAAAGTAGCACATCACTCTTGATACACTTAACCTTTCCTCGATGAAATCTATAATTTGGTTCTTGCTGTTTTTTTTCTGCTTCACCTGCTTAACCGCCCAAAACGATAAAATTGACTTAAAAATATTTGGGCACCTTCAATACAACTTAAATGATATTGATAATACTAATAGTTCATACTTCTCTTTAGGTGAGCAAGACTTCTTCATAACTTCAACTTTTACGGACCGCATTTCATTTCTCGGTGAAACAGTAGTAAAATATGATAATTCGACAAGTTCAAAATTTGCCCCTAGCATTGAACGTGCTCAATTAAAATATGACTACTATAAAAATCACAGTTTAATAATCGGGAAAATTCATACCCCTGTTAACTATTGGAATGATGTCTATCATCATGGACGCTTGTTTTTCCCGGTAATTGAAAGGCCTCTGAGCTTTAGTTATTATATCCCTGTTCACACTTTAGGCGCAAGACTTCAAGGACAAAATCTCGGAGATCTAAATTTTGGATATGACCTAATGGTCGGTAATGGTATTTCAATGTCGGATATTGGTGGACAAACAACAGACCTTAGCTACCTCGCTTCAGTTTATATCCAGCCTTGGGATGACTCTAGATTTGGAATTTCATACTTCAATAATAAGATGACCGAGAATGGAGCCGGGGTCCACAGTGGCCACTCTTCTGCAATCAGCAATTATGAAGGCTCTGTTGACTTCAAATTATTTTGCATGTCAGCCGCGTACTTTGGTGAGAAAATAGAATTTCTTTCAGAGCTAACTCACAATAGAACTAATACTGACTCTCTAGGTGTCTCTACAAATTACAGTGGCTTCGCATACTTAGGGTGGAGAATAAATGGTAATAACAAAACTCCTTATATCCTTTTTGATTACTTAAACATTTCGGATAAAGAACTACACTCGATACCAACACTGATTCAAAAAATGGGCGTTGGCTACAAATATGATATTTCACATAAAGTCAACGTAAAATTCCAGCTTGAAAGAATCCTAAAAGGTGAAGATCATTTCTTCCATGACGCTCCAGGAAAACATCAGTACAATTTTCAAATACAGTTTTCCTATGGACTATAGAAACATTCAAATTTTGTTTCTAAGTCTAATAGGAACAATACTCCTTACTTCAACCGGATTTGCTCAAACTAATCAACTAGTAGTGATTGGAAATGATATTGGTAAAACAGAAATAACTTTTGACAATCTAGTTGACTACTTCAAGGCCAAAAACGCTTATTGGGAAAACAATAAAGCAATAACTCTTTGCTTACCAGGAACTAAATCAGAAGATGCGGAAAAGGTGTGCTCTATTGTTTATAGAAAATCCGTAAAAGACGTTCAAAAGTTCTGGTTATCAATTGTATTCCAAGGAAGAGCAAAGTCACCTGTTTTCTTTGAAACAGAGCTTGAAATGCTTGAGTACGTTAAAAAAACACCAGGTGCCATTGGTGTTCTATTGAACAGCAGTAAACTCTCAATACCCTCTCAATTTCAGATCAAGGTTATAAATTGAAGCAATCTAAACTAAATATTTTTTGGCTTATATGGCTGCCATTCGTTATTGTAATGTCGATAATGATAATATTTCTAGTGCTGTATTATCAACCAAGACAGCAAGAATTAGTTCGCCAATATCAAACCAAAGAAATTCTTCAAGTATCAACATCTGTTGCTCTAGGTATTTCAGAAGCACTCAATGAAGATAACTTCAAAAAACTTGAAGATATCATGGGATTTGCCGAAACAACTTCGAACTTCGATTTCATCCACACTACTCTTTGTGACCCCGAAGCTCTTGATACTATTTCGATTGTTAGGCCTAAGAACTTCGATCTTTCAATTTTAGATAGTATTCAATTTGACATTCAAACAGCGCAGTTGAAAACTCAAGGATTTACCGGACAAGTTACAGTTGGTGTCGGAAGAGCCAGAATTGAAGAAAAAATTGCTAAACTGAATAGCCCTATTTACTCCCTTTTGGTCACATTGATAATAGCGATATCAATAATTCTTTACTTCTTGATTAGACGTATTACACAGCCCCTTCAAGAATTAACGGTTTTCGCATCTAGCTTGAAATATGAAAGTAATACACATAAATCTAAATTCACCAGACTAGTAGCTAAGGAAATTAACACCCTCAGAGACTCCCTCATAGATCTCTCAAAAGACCTATCCAATCAAAAAGCTATCAATGACTCCTTTATGACTAGCCTCGAAGAAAAGGTGAAATCAAGAACTAGCGAATTACAAATCACAACAAGCCAACTTGAGAAAGCACAAAAAATTGCTAAAATCTCTACATTTCGCTTGTG
>JBIIBU010000213.1:0-3839 GCA_044239235.1 Flavobacteriales bacterium | reverse complement strand
GGTTTCCGCTAGTATAGAAGATTGTCGATATCCAGTCGTTCTCTGCGGCGATTTCAATGACCCGCCTTTGTCGTATACCTACGAGGCGTTTACAGACCTTTTGGAGGATTCTTTTATAGAATGTGGTTCTGGTGTTGGCAATACCTATAACGGAGCCTTTCCGTCATTTAGAATCGATTACATGATGCATAGCGACAAGATAGAGGCGTTGGATTATCGGACGCTCAAAGCAGATTTGTCTGATCACTTCCCTTTGGTGGTAGGATTTAGACTAAAAAAGTAGTGAACATTTGAGCTAAAATATTGTTTGCCAAACATGTCTAAGATGAAAGCTGTTGTTATTGGATCGGGGATTGGTGGGATAGCCTCGTCGATTCGATTAGCGCTTCTTGGAGTTCAAGTAAATGTCTATGAAAAGAATCCTTTTCCTGGAGGAAAGCTGAGTGAAAAGTGGATAGGGAAATATCGATTCGATCTTGGGCCAAGTTTATTTACACTTCCGCAAAATGTCGATGATCTATTCAAGCTTGCTGGCGAGAAACCAAGTGATCATTTTCAATACACCAAATTAGATCGGGTCTGTAATTATTTCTTTGAAGACGGAAAGACATTTACTTCTAGATCGAATTCCGAAGATATGGCTGATGCAATGTCTGAATCCTTCGATGTAGATCGAAATGATGTGATCCGTTTTTTTGATAAGAGTAAGAATGTATATGATCTTACAACGCCTGTATTTCTGAAGTCAGAGCTCACTTTGAAATCTCTTTGGAAAAAAAAGGACACGTATAGAGCAATTGGAAAGCTTTATCAATTGCCAATTTCAGGAACATTGAATAGTGCTTTAGAAAAGCGTTTTAAAGACCCAAAAGTCGTTCAGCTTTTTAACCGATATGCGACATATAATGGTAGTAATCCATACAGCACTCCAGCGATGATGCAACTGATTCCCCATTTGGAACATGGGATTGGTGCCTATTTGCCAACGAAAGGCATGTATGATATAACTAGAAGTTTATATGAATTGGCAATTCGGCTTGGAGTTAATTTTCATTTTAATAAAAGTGTTTCTCATATCACGCATTCCAATGGGGTGGCCCAAGGCATAGTGATTGACGCGCAAACTGTGCCTGCAGATATTGTTGTTAGTAATGCGGATGTCTTCCCAACTTACCGCAACTTGTTGAGTGATTTGCCAGCGCCAGAAAAAATTTTAGCAGGTGAGAAATCTTCCTCTGCATTGATCTTTTATTGGGGAATAAAAAAACAATTTCCAAATTTGGAATTGCATAATATTCTATTTGCTAAAGATTATAAGTCTGAGTTTGACGCTATTTTTAATTCACGGTCCATTCATCCGGATCCTACAGTCTATATCAATATCACGTCGAAGGTAGTAAGCAATGATGCGCCTGAAGGAAGTGAGAATTGGTTTGTAATGATTAATGTCCCTCATTTGAAAGGCCATGATTGGGAAGTGCTTCGGGATGAAGCTCGAAAGTATATTATCCAAAAGATCAACACCACTTTGAATGTGGATATTGAATCCTTGATTGAAGAAGAAGAATATTTGGACCCTGTTATTATTCAAAGTAGAACGGGTTCTCATTTGGGCGCTCTCTACGGAAATGCGTCTAATGATACGTTCTCAGCATTTGGCAGACATGCCAATCATAGTTCTTCTTTGAAAGGGTTGTACTTTTGCGGCGGAAGTGTTCATCCAGGGGGTGGAGTTCCGCTGTGTTTGTTTTCTGCTGCCATTGCAACAGACAGAATTAAAGCTGATTTTAAATTATGATTCCTGAAGTATATCGGAAATGGATTTTACCTTTTCTTTTTGTCACTCATATGGCAGGAATTATTGGGTTAATTCTAATGCCGGAGTGGTTCAGGGTTCTTACTCCAATTAATCTTTTCGTCTGCTCGGGTCTTGTGGTAGTAGGCTTAGATCGTCCGAGCAATAGATTGGTTTTTTCATTATTTCTAATTGCTATTTTCGGATGGGCGGTAGAAGTTGTTGGAGTAAAAACCGAATGTATATTCGGTCGCTATTCTTATGGCGAAGGATTAGGTTGGAAATTTTTGGATGTGCCGCTAATCATAGGTTTGAATTGGGCGGTACTCAGTTACAGCGTCGTTCAAATAGTGGTATCACTTCAGAAAAATTCTTCAAGATTTCTAATTGCTGCAATATCAGCTAGTTTATTGGTGCTACTTGATTTAGCTATAGAATGGCCGGCGCCTATGTTGGATTTTTGGAGTTTTGGTCAGTATTACGCGCCACTTCACAATTTTATCGGATGGTGGTTGGTAGGCTTTGCCCTAGTCTATATGTTCGTTCCATATCTGAATGAAAAGAAGAATCCAATAGCCATTTGGTATTACATTATCCAAATGGTTTTCTTTCTTTCTTATGGACTAGTTAGCTATTTTTTTGTTAGCTGAAAATCTTTCAAACCATCCCACGGTCATTAGAATCATGGCCATACCATAGAAGAAATCATCGAGTGGTACACTCCAAATTCTTATACCTAGATTGTGACTATTGTTGTACCATACGATTTGGTCAGCAATTGACTCGGGGTTTAAATTAACAATTGGATAGTTCCAGAAATCAAGTCCGGTGAGCACCCCATTTGATATATAGAATGGAATAAGTAGAATCCACCAAGCCATGTGAAACCATCCCATGTATTTTGATTTCCAAATGAATGTATGCATGAACAGCAGGAAGGCTGCAACAAGGCTTGTAGATAGGGTATAGTAATGATCAAAGTGAATTACCGCAAAAACGAGCGCAACTAAAATGTAAAATATACTGATGAATTTTGAGCTCTTTTCCAAGGGCTGTTTTGGGAAATAGAACTTTAAAACTTCATAACTAAATAAGCAAGAATAAGGTATGCAAATAAAGAATAGCCATTCTTCTATTGGAAGGTTTGCTATGTATCCCCCCGATGTGTAAGTCCCGTTAAATCCCCAAACACCGAGGTATGTAAATAGGATGTCCCAGGGAATGAAGAATGCCATCATGAGCAGCGTGGAAATACTAAGGGCACGCCATTTTTTATAGAATGGCATTTGCTTATGAAAGCTAAAGATGAATGGAAACACCACACACAGAAAATCCACTAAAAGATAGTAGAAATGAGTGCTGATCATGCTTGTTTCATTTTGTTGGCGCGATATTGAGCCGCCTCTTTGAAGTATTTGCGAGGTACATAAAGCATTCCAAAGCATTCTCCATCTGGTTTGCCTTGATGTTTATGATGAACTTTATGTGCTTTTCGGATTGCTCTGAAATACAGGTTGTCCGTGCGCTTAAACCAATCGAAGCGTTGGTGAATGAGAACATCGTGAACTAGAAAATACGCGATACCATAAAACAAAATTCCTAATCCAATGTAGAATCGAAAATCAAATTTCCCCATAGCTCCAAACATAATGAGCAACCAACTTGGCAGTGCGTAAATCAAGAAGAAAACATCATTTCGTTCAAATGTTTTTGAATGAGGAACGTGATGGTCCTCATGGAAATACCACATGAATCCGTGCATCACGAATTTATGTGTAGACCACGCCATGAATTCCATAGTGCAGAATGTCGCGATGACGATAAGAGTATTAAGCAACATTTTTTATTTGTTCAATTATTCGTGGGAGTGCGATTCTAAACCACACTGTATATTTTTCTGGATGCACATGCACATCCATTTCTAATTCTTCTAAAGATATGTATTTCCATTCGGAAACCTCTTCTGGATTGATATTAGGGATTCCCGAATAGTCTCCAGTAAATACATGGTCGAATTCATGTTCGTACAGTCCGTCTTCAAGTT
>JBIIBU010000212.1:0-3871 GCA_044239235.1 Flavobacteriales bacterium | reverse complement strand
ACAGCCGATGAATTCAAATCGCTCACTGTAATTACCGCACTGTCTTCCGACTCGCATCCGTCAGGTGTTTGTGAATTCACGATGAAGGTTGTTGTACTTGGTACAATAACCTCGACTTGCGAAGTACCTTGTCCTGATATAATCAGGTTAGTAGGCGACCAAGTATATTGAAATGTTGGATTCGGATCAAGCAACGATAGTGTGACTGTATCATTTTCACAAGCAGTAAAATCACCTTCTATAACCGTTTGAAAACTTACCAAGTCCACATTGATTTCATCAGTTGCAATGCATCCATTTACATTCGCTTGCACATAAACGATGGTTGGAGAATTGATATCAATATCAATACTTGATTGAGTCAAGTCGGTATTGAGTGGACTTGAAAAATCAGGATTCAAACTCCATAGAATTTCAGAATTAGCAGGACTTACCGTCGCACTAAATGTATTCGTGCCTTCTTCACAAAGAAGTAAATCTTCAGAACCAAAAACACTTACGTTGAGCACTTCCACACTTTGATAAACTGTGTCAACGCATGCACCATGTTGAACAAGCAAAACATAATCTGTGCTCACACCGGGAGTGAAAACAGGACTCGGATCATTGATGTCGCTGATAAATTGCGAAGGTGTCCACACATACGTATCACCTACATTTGGATTAGTAATACCAATGGTCACAGGTTCGTCGTTGCATGAAAAAGCATCTTCTAAGGTGCTCACGCCGGGAGCCACAATCGTGATGGTTCTCACAAGGGTATCCACTCCATTGCAAGTGCCTGGATGGGTAACTACAAGAGTGATTTCATACTCCCCTTCTTCAAGAAATGCGTGAAGAGGTTCGTACAAATTCGATATACCACCATCACCAAAATCCCATGAGTAGGTTGCTGAGAAAAGACTTGTATTCTCCATCTGAACAGCCTGATTCACACAGGCCACGGGCGGCACCTGAAAATCCGCAATAGTTAAAGGCAATTGAAAATCAAACTTGAAAACACCATTATTACAATTGAAAGAATTGTTGGTAGGTGAAACAGCGTTCGCCGGAAAAATCGGAAAATCATCGTTGCTTCCACAGCCGGCACAAACACTTTGATAGATCACTCCCTTTCTATCGAATCTGCTCGTTCCACCATCCACGTGCTCTTGACTGGTGCCACCGCCAAAGAAAGAAGCGTACACCAAATCACTAGCGTCGGCTTCAAGAACAAGCAAATAAAAATCCCCGCCGTTTGTCGATGATTGAAACGCATCGGCGGTAACTGTCATGCCCGTGGTATTATCTGTTGATGGATTCGAACTTGTATTCGTAGAGCCTCCCCAGCCACTCAGATAAATTTTACCACAAATGTCAACCGTAAATGCAGTAGGCGATAAATTCGGTTCGCCTTCTCCAGTGCCGAAAACAGTAGACCATGTTATAGAAGACAAATCAGGATTCAATTTAGAAACCAACATCCCACTATTGGGCTCGCTCCAAGCGGCATTGATAATAAATGTAAAAGCAGAAGCAAGTGTTTGTCCATAGACATGCACTTGATTTTCGCTATCCAATTCTACAAAATACAATTGATCGTAAGCAGCAGAACCGAAGTAGGTGCAATCCAATAACTGCGAACCATCGGCGCTGATTCTGCCAATCCATCCATCGGCGCTACCACCTTGGTTGTTGGTGTTCAACGCACCGGGTAATGAAGGAAAATCCGTGCTGCGTGTACCACCGCACATATACACCTCGCCATTAGATGCGAATGCTACACTATTGCCAGCATCATCATCTGAGCCTCCGATGAAAGTACTCCAAATTATTTCAGAAAGCTCCGAATCGAATTTAACCAAACATGCGTCTAATGTGCCATTCAAAGTATTTTGAAATCCATTTACAATTGGAAAATTAGAAGAGAAAGTAGAAGATGAAATGAAAATATTTCCATCATCATCGATATCAATTTCACCACGAAATTCATCGGCATAATTAAATTTCAGAACAGCAGAAGTGTTCACACCATCGTTGTCGCTTCCTCCAAGAAAAGTAGAAGCCACCAAGTCTGTTCCTGATTGATTAAAGCGAGTGACAATGATATCACTGCCGTTGACATATTCTGTTCCTACTCCTATAGGAGCAAAAGTGCCACCCCCATTAAAAACAGTGTCGAATGCACCAGTTGTGACCGGGAAATTTAGGGAGCTTGTTGTACCATATACAATAACTTCATCACTCTCATTGCAAATCAAACTGTGCGGAAGTTCGTCATTCAAGCCACCTAGAAAAGAGCTCCATTGCATAAACGTTCCGGAAGCATCATACTTGCTAATGGCGATATCGGTGCCGGCCAAAGTGCCTTGACCATCTCCACCACCCCATGTTACTTGATAGGCGCCTGTTGATGTTGGATAACCTTGTCCGAATGCGCTGCTGCCGCTGTATAGATTTCCTTCGCTATCGTAGGTAGCGGTGTAGCCAAAATTATCGGCAAAGCTTCCGCTGTATGTCGAGAACATCAAAGCTGGATCGATGATGAGTTCTTTCGAACGATCATACGCTCCCATTTCAAAAGAGAGAATTCCATTATTTAAAACAAAACCACATTTCACAAATTTCTTCTCGCCATCGATCAATTGATATGCGATTGGTGATTGCTCGTAGAGAATATTTACAGATGTAGAAATAACCAATCGTCCATTGTCGATCGCAATTTTATCGGCCCCATTGTATTTCCATTGAATCAAACCTGGATCAGCGTTGGGCGCTACGATCCAATCGTATTTCAAAGTGAAATCAGAAACAAAGTATCTGAAATTAATACCTGCATAAACACCGAGTCGATCAATTTCCGAATAGGCTCTGCAACCGCCCGCCCATGAAGACTCGTCGTTGCCAATGAAGTAATTGTAATACGTTTTTTGAATTCCCTTTCCTTGAGAAAAAGCTTTCTTATTGGCACCGATAAATTCTTGTTTTACCACATGACCTTTTGCGCGGAGACTTCCAGTTGCAGGAGAGATTCCAGTATTGTGCGCATTGGTTATTGGAGAAAGATCGAAGAAGTGATAGGTGAAACCAGCATTTTCTAAAAACACTTTACCGTGTTCTACATCTGTAGCATAAAGCACCGAAGCTGGCCACTGGCCTTTGTTCTCAATTATATCGTAAAATGAATCATCCTGTGCAGACAATGCACAAGAGAGCAGAATCATGAGTAATGATATTGCGGGCTTCAACATAGATGGCTAAGATAATCCAATAAAAGACGTTTTCGCCACCTTTTAAGTTGTACGAGACCCAACACTTCTCTTGATGAATAAGAAGAGCGTAATGCCTATCAGAACGAGGTTGGCCAATCCGAGCAGCCCACCTTCATCAAAAAGCAACATCAATTTTCGTCCAACAATATCGGGCGAGTTGAGCACCAATGGAATAAAAGCAATGGAGAGCAAACCAATGTAAGTGCTTCTTTTCTCTTTGGAAGTTTGTTGCAATAGCAGAAACATTACAGTGAGAAGCGGCCATGTCCACATAAACTGCTCTGTATCGGTATTTACCAAATGAGGGATAAATGCAATGATCGTAAAGAACTCAACGAACATATTGAGTTGGTGATCCGCTTTCTTATTGAGCTTTCTAATCAATAGAACAAGGATAATAATGACTACCACTATTCCCCCTAAAATAAGCCCTATCCCCGCTTCCAGTCCCAATGGATTCAGCACCCAAGTGTTGTAGATTCCGTAAAGCGTATTCGGTGCTTTTGAAAGATGCATAGATGGAGCGCGAAGCACATCGATCCAACTGTGAATCAGTGCAAGGTTACCTTCAAGACCTTTGAAAAACGCAGGAACGACAAGCGCTACAGCAAATGTCATCA
>JBIIBU010000211.1:0-3889 GCA_044239235.1 Flavobacteriales bacterium | reverse complement strand
TAACGTTCAAATCATAACTTCCGAAGATTTACAAAAACTACCGGTGCAAACAGTTAGTGAAGCGCTCACCTATATCGCAGGTGTTGATCTTCGTCAGCGCGGGGTGATGGGCGGACAAAGCGACCTTAGCATTCAAGGAAGCACATTTGAGCAAGTGCTTGTATTGGTGAATGGCATTCCAATGCGTGACCCACAGACAGGTCACCATCAAATGAACTTGCCATTTGATATTACTGCTATTGAAAGAATCGAAATTCTCAAAGGTTCTGCAAGTCGCATCTATGGGGCGAATGCAATGGCAGGGGCTATCAATATTATCACTAAAAATCCAGGGCAAGACGGAAGAGTTTACGTGAGCACGTTTGCGGGGTCGAATTTTGAGACAGACACTGCAAGTGGTGAAATGTATTATCAAAGTGGTATTCGCGCCGGTGTGGGCATTCAACGTCCAAAATCAGGACACCAAGTGGATGTTTCATATCTGAACACAAATGGATACCGCTACAATTCACAGAACGAGCAATCGCGTGTCAACTATCTAGGTCGCATTCAAGCATTGAAAGGCACATTCAATCTTATGGCTGGCGCTGTATTCAATGATTTCGGTGCGAATTCATTTTATGCTCCTCCATACGATGTCAATTCTGTAGAAAAAGTGACCACCACTTTCGGAGGAGCTAGTTATAATTTGTACAAAAACCAATGGCATGTGTATTCTAATGTGTATTGGCGATACAATCACGATGATTATATTTTCATAAAAGACAATCCTTCTTACTACAGAAACAATCACTTTGGAAGTTCTGCAGGTGCTGAACTGCACGTTAGTCGTCAGATAGCCAACCGCCATTTTGTAGGCGGCGGATATGAGAGTCGTGGAGAATTAATTCGCAGCAATAACTTGGGGAAATACGAACGATATTACCATTCATTCTATGGAGAATACAGAATATACTTCAGCAATAACTCTACCCTTACTGCAGGAGCCAATGCACAATACAATACCGATTTTGGCTGGAATATTTATCCAGGACTAGAGTTGAATATGCATGTATACCGCGGTCTTCGATTCTTCTTCAATGCAGGATTATCAAACAGATTGCCTTCTTACACCGACCTCTATTATGATGGACCATCTAATATTGGTAATGCCAATCTTCAACCAGAAAATGCTTTCAATATGGAGGGGGGATTTAAGCAAACTTATACCAGGATTAGTTGGCAAGCTTCTGGTTTTGTAAGAGATGTAAACAATTTTATCGATTTCGTGAGAGATAGTGCCAATGCGGATTTCCAACCACGAAACTTCCAACATGTTCAAGTGAAAGGAGCGGATGTTTCCGCATCCTACAAGTTCAGAAACATCGATTGGTACAGAGTAGCCTTTACTGCAGCACGTGTAAGCTATACTTATCTTGATGCTGCGCTATTGAATGATAATTTGGAAAGTAAATATGCGCTAGAGCATTTGCGTCATCAATTGTCTGCCATGTTCTCTATTAGAACTGGAAAGAACCTATCGCACTCTTTCACATTCAGATACAACGAGCGTTTCAAAGGTCAAGAATACGGTGTACTTGATTACAGGATTGCTTATAATCACAACAAATGGCGCTTTACTGGTGATGTCACAAATATTCTAGATCGCGAGTACAAAGAGGTAGGATTCATTCCAATGCCGGGCCGTTGGTTCAGAATTGGTGTAGAGTTTAAACTGAATTGATTACTTAATCGAGCCTTTAAGAAATTGCCTTAAATTTGAACTTATGAAAATCCTCATCACCGGAGGAGCTGGATTTATCGGCTCGCATGTCGTTCGCCTTATGGTGAATAAGTATCCTCATTTTCAAATTTTCAATCTGGATAAGCTAACCTATGCGGGCAATCTCGAGAACTTAACCGACATTGAAAACAATTCCAATTACACTTTTGTAAAAGGCGATATCAATGACAAAGCGTTCATCCGTGATTTATTCGTGAAAGAACAATTTGATGGGGTAATGCACTTAGCGGCTGAAAGTCACGTCGATCGCAGTATCTCAGGCCCTGATGCCTTTATTGAAACCAATATTAATGGAACATCAAATCTGCTTGGTGCTGCTTTAGAAATCTGGAAAGGCAATTTCGAAGGAAAGCGTTTCCATCACATTTCAACAGACGAAGTATTTGGTTCTCTAGGTCCAGAAGGCAAATTTTCAGAAACAACGCCATACGATCCGCGCAGTCCCTACAGCGCTAGTAAGGCGAGCAGCGACCATATCGTTAGAGCATATTATCATACTTACGGAATGCCTGTTGTTGTTACAAATTGCAGCAACAACTACGGCAGTCATCATTTCCCAGAAAAGTTGATTCCGTTGATGATTCATAATATCAAAAACAACAATCCTCTGCCAGTGTATGGCAAGGGTGAAAATATCCGTGATTGGCTTTGGGTTGAAGATCATGCCCGAGCTATCGAAGTGGTATTTATGAAAGGCGTAAGCGGTGAAACCTATTGCGTAGGTGGGAATAATGAGTGGAAGAATATTGATTTGGTGCACATGCTCATCAAGTTGATGGATCAGAAATTGGGTCGTGCAGAAGGAGAAAGTTTGAAACTCATCACTTATGTGAAAGACCGCGCTGGACACGACATGCGCTACGCAATCGATGCTAGCAAAATCAAAAACGAACTTGGTTGGGAACCAACACAACCATTCGAAGAATTGCTTTCAAAAACAATTGATTGGTATTTAGCGAATGAAGCGTGGTTGAATAACGTAACTTCGGGCAATTATAAAAAGTACTACGAAGCGCAGTACGAACAACGATAATTTCAAATGGGTTTTTTAGGTCTATTTTCAAAGAAAACAGTTGAGCCAGAAATCGAACCAATAGATTTTTCATTGGTCGGTGTCGACATGCACAGCCATTTGCTTTTTGGAATAGATGATGGAGCCGAGACTATCGAAGATTCGTTGATACTAATTGGACAGCTCAAAGAAATGGGCTTTTCGAAATTCATCACTACACCGCATATTTACCGAGACTTGTATTTCAATTCCCCTGAAACTATTCTCCCGAAATACGAAGCCGTAAAAAAAGCCATTGCTGAAAACAACCTTGATGTTGAATTCCAAGTGGCAGCTGAATATTTTTTAGATGAACATTTCGAAGATCTAATAGAAAAGGAGTTGCTACTCACGTTTGGTAGAAAGAATGTTCTTTTTGAATTGTCATTTGACTCCGAACCTCCTTCCGTTCAGCGTGCCATATTCAATATGCAATTACGCGGCTACAGACCTATACTAGCTCATCCAGAGCGTTATCCGTATTATCACAAGAATTTCAAGAAGTACGAAAATTTCTTTGATCAAGATATTGCACTTCAACTGAATATCAATTCCATTACTGGTCATTATGGACCTGAGATTAAACGGGTTTCAGAGAAGTTGATTGACGCAGGAATGATATCTTATATCGGCACCGACTGTCATCACGTGGGCCACATTAATTTGACTCAACAAGCTCGTAAAAGTTCGCATTTGCGAAAGCTCATTGAATCTGGTAAGTTAAAAAATAAGCAGCTGTTTCCAGCTGCTCAATAGTATTCTGATAATTAAGAAAATTATTAACCAGCCACTTCAGCTAGTTGCACTTTCAATCCATCTAACTCATTAGACAAATGGATTTGGCAACCAAGACGGCTATTATTTTTTACAAAAAAAGCTTGATCTAGCATAGCCTCTTCATCATCACTGCGATCGTGTAATGGATGCTCAGATAGAATATACATGTGACAAGAAGCGCACATGGCCATACCACCACATGTGCCTTCTACAGGCAGTTCATATGATTTGCAAAGCTCCATCATATTCATGTTCATATCCGTCGGTGCTTCGAGCTC
>JBIIBU010000210.1:0-3896 GCA_044239235.1 Flavobacteriales bacterium | reverse complement strand
GTCTCTTACAATCACTGGAATATTGGTGAAAAAACGCATTCCGCCAGAACCGCTAAACATTGTTGTTTGTGAAGAAGCATTAGCTCCGTTGTACAAACCACCCTGCAATGAGTCTGAGGTGAAATCATAAGGACCTTGAATATCAAAACTAATTGTGGCCAGTTTTGATGGGCTCCCGCCAATGACTTTGGAATTGCAATAGGTTAATTTCATCAATGAATCTGCCGATTGTGCAGACGCAAAAGCACCTTGAAAAAGCATCAAGATGATGAGAAGAGATGTGGTTAAGCGGTTCACGAAATCGAAGATAACACAATTTTTCGGTCGTCTCCGCTAGTTACAAAATCCGTGTTGTTAAGCCAGAGGGCTTGATTGACGCTATGACTGTGTCCTCCATCTCGCGCTTCGATTCTTTGGATTACTTCAAATTCAGGAAGTTTCCATAGCTTAAATGATTTGTCACGCGATGCAGTGACAAGGTGTTTTTCATCGGGAGAAAGGGCAATGGAATAGATCGCAGAATAATGCGCAGGCAGTTCAATCAATTGCGAATAATCATCTTTGATATTCCAAACACGAAGAAATCCATCCTTTCCACCTGAAAGCAATACTGGTTTTGTTGCCATGAATTGAAGAGCCCCAACGCCGTCTTGATGTGCTTTGATAGTATGAATTTCATTGAAGAAATTCGTTTCGAGTATTCGGATAGAGCCGTCACCGCAGCCTATTGCGATGTGTTTTAGGTCTGGTGTAAAGGCAATGGCTCTGATTTTGAAATCACCTATGGGTAGTTGTCGAATGAGATTCCAATTAGCAGCAGACCATAACGCAAGAGAACCGTCACCGCCGCATGAAATAAGCATTTCTTGATCTTGTAAAAATGCAAAAGCATATACTCCGTTGCGATGAACAGCAAGGTTTTTGAGTTCCTGCTTGCTCTCTCTGTCTACAATGTGAATAGCGCCGCTGGCAGTTCCAATCGCAATTTTTTCTGTGTTTGGTATTGCGAATACAACATAAGCTGCCTCTTCCAATTTTATAGCAAAGGCTTCTTGGGCTAGGGTTGTCCCATTCCATTCAGCAATAAATCGATCTCCAGAAGCACTGAAAAAACTATGGTTTCCATGAGATTTGGATAGCCCATAGACAGCAGCGTTGTGGTTGGATTGACTAGCTAATATTCTGAATGAAATTTCTGACATGCTACAAAGGTAATTTTTCGCGCCAATAACGGTCTGAAAAGGTATCTTTGTACAAAATTTTTGTTATGCAATACGTATTTCTAGCTCTAGCGCTTTTCCTTGTTTTCGCTTTTTTAAGAAAACAGTTTACTAAGAAATAATTTCAAGCGAAGAATATGAGTCAAGTTGGTATTCCAAAAGGGACAAGAGATTTCGGACCAGAGATCATGGTGAGAAGAAATTACATCTTCGCTATCATCCGTTCTGTGTTTGAACGCTATGGCTATTTGCCATTAGAAACTCCTTCGATGGAGAATCTTTCTACCCTTACAGGAAAATATGGAGAAGAGGGAGATCAATTGATCTTTAAAGTGCTCAATAATGGTGATTATCTCAAAGACGCGGATGATGCAACTTTGAGCAATCGCGATAGTAAAAAATTGAGCTTCTCGATTTGCGATCGCGCATTGAGATACGATCTCACTGTGCCCTTTGCGCGTTTCGTGGTGATGAACCACAATACATTGGCTTTGCCATTCAAGAGATATCAAATCCAACCCGTTTGGCGCGCCGATCGTCCTCAAAAAGGACGTTACAGAGAATTCTATCAGTGCGATGCTGACGTAGTGGGCAGCAATAGTCTTATCAATGAAGCAGAACTCATTCAGATTTTTGATGAGGTACTTACCACTCTTGGGCTACCTGATTTTTCTATTAAAATTAATAATAGAAAAATACTCAGCGGTATTGCTGAAGTGGCTGGTGTTAAAGACAAAATGATGGATATGACTATCGCTATCGACAAGCTCGATAAGATTGGCGAGGAGGGAGTTACTAAAGAATTGCGAGAGCGTGGTTTCAACGAAGATCAACTGGCTGTGATTTCTAAAGTGCTCAATCTATCAGGTTCGAATGAAGAGAAGGTTGATCAATTAGCAACTGTTCTTTCATCCAGTGAAATTGCAATGAAGGGTGTTGAAGAATTGCGTTTTATTCTTTCTCGTGTGAAAACAGTTGGACTTGAAAAAGCGAAACTTGAACTTGATCTAACCCTTGCACGTGGATTGAATTATTATACAGGAGCGATATTCGAAGTGAAAGCAAATGGTGTTCAAATGGGCAGCATTTGCGGTGGTGGACGTTATGATGACCTCACTGGAATATTTGGCGTACCAGGCCTTAGCGGCGTTGGTATTTCTTTCGGTGCTGATCGTATTTATGATGTGTTGAATGAACTGAAATTGTTTCCAGAAGAAGTGGGCGCAACTACTAAAGTGCTCTTCGCAAATTTTGGTGAACAAGAAGAAATTTTCATTCTACCAGTGCTTCGTCAATTGAGAAAATCAGGCGTGAATTCAGAGATTTATCCTGAAGCAGCGAAGATGAAGAAACAGTTCAAATACGCTGACGATAAAGGGATTCCTTACGTTGCGATTATTGGCGCGGATGAAATGGCGAACAATACTGTTTCGTTAAAGAATATGAAATCGGGCGATCAGATTACTGTTGCTATCGATCAATTGTCTTTAAATATTTTATAATACGAACCCATCCGATTCATCGGAATTACGAACCTTTTTTGACATGACACCTGTTGCACACATTACATTAAAACCAGGAAAAGAACAAAGTCTATATCGCAAACACCCTTGGGTTTTTAGCGGAGCGATTGCTAAAATGGACAACATCGCAAAGAGCGGTGATGTAGTGGAAGTAGAAGACTCGAAAGGAAATTTTCTAGGCGCAGGTCACTTCTCAGAAGGAAGTATTACCGTTCGTATTTTTTCATTCACTCCAGATTATACATCGGAGAATTTTTGGAAAAATAAAATAGCTGAAGCATACGAAGTGCGACGCACGCTTGGTTTTATTGGAAACAATGAAACATCGATTTACCGGCTCGTTCACGCCGAAGGAGATGGCCTTCCAGGATTGATTATTGATATTTATGGCAAGACTGCTGTTATTCAAACGCACTCTGCTGGAATGCACATGATGCGCCACGAATTGGCTGATGCACTGAAGTATGTTTATGGCAATGAAATCACTGCTATCTATGATAAAAGTGCAGAGAAGCTTTCTAAAAATTCTACAACAGAATCAGTGAATTCTTACCTCTTCGGTGAGAAGTTAGATACTGAAGCATTAGAACACAATTGCAAGTTTTTGATTGATTGGGAAGAAGGTCAAAAGACTGGATTCTTCATTGATCAGCGCGAGAATAGACATTTGCTAGGAGAGCTTTCCAAAGGAAAAAAAGTGCTCAATACATTTTGCTACACTGGTGGTTTTTCTGTCTATGCATTAAAAGGCGGAGCTACATTAGTTCACAGTCTTGATAGCAGTCAGAAAGCACTTGATCTTACAGAAGACAATATTCGTATCAATGGTTTTGAAAATTCAAATCACAAAGTGATCAAAGCAGACGCCGTTGATTATATGAAAAATTTGGAAGAAGACTACGATATCATAGTTCTCGATCCTCCTGCATTTGCAAAGCATTTGAGTGCGCGTCACAAAGCAGTGCAAGGCTACAAGCGCATCAACGAAGCTGCTATTAGTCAAATCAAACCGGGTGGAATTATTTTTACCTTCTCTTGCTCACAAGCAGTCGACAAAACGTTATTCACCAATACCGTAATCGCTGCTGCAATCAGCGCTGGAAGAAACATTCGTATCCTCCACCAATTGCACCAACCAGCAGATCACCCCATC
>JBIIBU010000020.1:0-15253 GCA_044239235.1 Flavobacteriales bacterium | reverse complement strand
TGATTACTTGATCAACAACAGTTGTGTTACCACAGTTGTCAACAGCAGTCCAAGTTGCAGTATAGAAACCAAGGCAATCGTTTGGAGTGTATTCAACGTTGAAATCAACAGAAACTTCTTCAGCGCAGTTGTCTGTGAAAGAAACTTCAGCATAAGACCACTCGTTGTTTGAACACTCATAAGTCATGTCAGCTGGTTGTTCAACTACTACAGGAGCAGTCTCGTCAGTAAGCGTGATGATTTGAATAAATGGAGCAGCTTCGTTTCCGCACTCATCGAATGCATAGTATGTTCTTACAATTTTACCACTGCATGCTCCACTAACGAATTCATCTTCGAAATCGATGATTGTATTTTGACAATTGTCAGTTGCAGTTGCATAAGTTCCGTCATAGTCAGTACATGGACGATTTATTTCAATCTCTGCCGTGATAACTGGAGCAGTTGTATCGACAATTGTAATGCTCTGAGTGAAGTTGCTAACATTGCCACAAGCATCTGTTGCTGTCCAATTACGAGCGATGCTTTGTGAGCAAGCGCTGCTTTCGCCATCCATACAAATGAATAGTGCGTTATTTGAATTGTCATCAGTATTGTAACTATTATTGAACGAACGCAGAGCTACACGAATGCTGTTCAAGCTATATTGGCTGCTGCATCCACCTAAGTGTTGATTGGCAATTGCGATAACTTGATTGACAGACATACCTGCAAATGTTCCTGTAGAATAAATTATGTTCCCAGAGTTGGTATTTGATGTTGAGAAATTTGAATCGAAAGAATCAAAAGTAACATTTAAAGTTGCGGCAATCAATTGATTCGCTAGTCCATTTTGAGAAGAATTTGGGTTTATCGCTTCACCTGAAATAGTAATTGGATCACCACCTGCTGGTAAGTAGTTCAATAGAGCTGTTGCACTAGTGAAATGAAGTGTATTCATGCCACAACCCACAGTTAAACCTGTTGGGAATGCGGATGCGAAATTTGATGCTAGGTATTGGCCAGCAACATCTGAAGGCTTACCCCATGAGCGTGGTAGATATGTTTGGAAATCTCCACAGCTAGTTGGGTTTTCAACTTCAGAATCAACATAAGATAGCGTTAAAGTACCGCAGTTGTCAAAAACAGCTGGTTCAATTACAGGAATATCAGTGTTGCACTCATATGTGAAATCAAACTCCTGTTCAGAGAATTCTGGAGCTGTAGTATCAACGATGTAGATGTATTGAACAGCCATAACTTCGTTACCACAATTGTCAAATCCACGGAAGATACGCGTGATAGTAGATGATTGTGGGCAATCACCAGCTGCAGTCATTTCAGTAACAGCAACTTCTACGTTGTCATCACAGTTGTCAACAGCGATAGCCATTTCAACAGCTGGGATTTCTTGATCACACTCGATAGTGATATCGGCAGGAACAAATTCCCATGTTGGGTTTGTAGTATCAACAATAGTTACAGTAGCAGATTCAACAGTTGTGTTGTTGCAATGATCAACAGCAGTCCAAGTGTAAGTAAACACACGAGTACAACCATCAAACGCCTCTGTGATTTCTTGAGAAACTTCCAATTCGTTATCGCAGTTGTCAGTGAATTCTGCAGAACCCATTTCATAACCTTGACCACACTCTACAGTTTGGTTAGCTGGAACGTAAGAAGCAACTGGTGCAACCTCGTCTACCAAGGTGATGATTTGTTGAACTGAAGAGTTGTTGCCACAAACGTCAGTAGCAGTGTAAGTGCGGATGATACGACCAGCGCATCCGCCAGATACGAACTCATCAACGTGAGTGATTTCAACTTCATTACAGTTGTCGGTAGCAGTTACAAATTGACCTTCGTAGTTATCACATGGAAGGCTGATTTCCATTTCGTAAGAATTGAATACTGGTGCTGTAGTATCTTGAATATAGATGTACTGATAGTACTCATTGTAGTTACCACACTCATCAGTTGCAGTGAATACACGAACAACGATTGAATAGCAATCTGAAGTGTAGTAGTCATAGTCAGATGAAGAGATAGAAACAAGACCACAATTGTCAACGGCAACAGGCTCATTGTATGGGATCTCTTGATCACACTCAATTGTCATTTCAGAAGTTCCTTCTGTAAACGTTGGAGCTTCGTTGTCATATACATTGATGAAAGTGTCTAAAGTAGAGCTGTTACCACACTCATCAATTGCAGTGTAAGTGCGAACGATAGTATATGCTTGTGGGCAATCACCAGCAATGATTTCATCAGAGCTAGAGATAGAAACAGAACCACAGTTGTCAGCAGCTACAGCCATAGGAGCTGGAATTTCAGAATCGCAACTAACAGAAATTTCTGAAGTGAATTCTGTAAATACTGGAGCAGTTGTATCAACTACAGTGATAGTTGTAGTTGAAGTAGCTACGTTTTCACAGTAGTCAGTAGCAACCCATGTGCGAACGATTGTGTAGCTATTAGCACACTCACCAGCGATGATTTCTTCAGAACCGGTAACAGTAACTTCTTGACCACAGTTGTCATAAGCAGTTGGAATTTCCATTGCTGGAACGTTGTCACACTCTGCAGTTTGATCTGCAGGAGTATTGATAACTGGAGCAGTGTGATCTTGAATAGAAATGTATTGTTCAGCAGTTGCAGTGTTACCGCACTCATCTGTTGCAGTGTAAATTCTGTGAAGTACACCAAGACATCCGCCTGAGTTGTGCTCTTCGAAAGAAACAACTACTGTAGCAGAACCACAGTTGTCAGATGCAGTTATAACCGCCGGAATTTGATCGCACTCAATGTGAGTGTAGTACTCATAAGTATCAAAAGTTGGAGCAGTTGTATCAACTACATTAACTGTTTGATAGAAATGAGTGACGTTCTGACAGTTGTCAGCAACCCACCAGTGGCGAGAGATTGTGTATTGACCAGGGCACTCACCAGGAGTAGTTGTTTCTTCGAAAGAAACATCAACTTGGTCTGCACAGTTGTCTGTTGCTGTAAGAACAGCAGCTGGAGTTACAGCAGAACACTCTTCCGTGATATTCTCACTAGGAAGTGCATTGAAAACTGGCGCAGTTGTATCTACAATAGCAATTACTTGAACGCAATTTGAACGGTTACCGCAAAGATCTTCAGCAGACCATGTGCGAGTAACAGTAGTATAGCACTCATTTCCTTCGGTGATTTCACCAAGGAAAGTAACAACAACATCTCCAACGCAATTATCTACAGCAGATGGAGTAGCCACAGCTGGAATAGCGTCAGAACATTCGATTGTAACGTTAGATGGGCAATCAACAAATGTTGGAGCAGTTACGTCATCAACCAAGATAGTTTGTGAAATGATTGAAGCGTGACCGCAATTGTCTTGTGCACGATATAGGTAAGTGAAAGATGTGCTGTTAGCACAATCTTGCTCATTGTTTGGCTCACAAGAAGCATCAGTGTTTACGTCACCGTGTCCACTGATTTGGTTGCCATTCATGATACCGTTGAACGTAAACCAAGCAGAAAGACCAAAGTTGCAGTTTTTGTTGTTTGCACCCTGACCAACTTGCATTCCGAAATAGTAGTTAGCAGGCATGTGCTGGAAATAAAGAGCATCACCTGCGAAATCGCCTAGACCAGTAAGGCTAGAGAAATCATTTACCATTTCATAGTAAGTCCATCCGTTGAAGAAATTTGGTTGCGCGCAACCTAGATCGTCTTTGTAACCTCTACCCATTGAAGACCATGTTGCCCAATCGGCAGCATTTTCAAACCAGAAGTCAACTGAAAATTGTTCATTTATGTTAACTGAGTTAGCTACTGTACCATATAGGTGAGCAGTGCCATCATTGAATTGATCAAAACCACCTGTGCCAATGAAATTGAATTGAGCGCTTGAAGCGTAACCCAATTCAGATAGAGTTGGCAACCAAATCGCCCAGTCAGCACCAGGGCCGAAAGCTGTGCTTAAATCACAATGAGAGATAAGCTCTCCCGTGTTACTCATGAAGTTTACTACACTAGTAGCACCTGAACATGCATCCATTGCGGTTGCATCTGCAGGTCCTGGAACATTCTCCAAACACTCAACAGTTACAACAGGCTCAACACCTCCGATTACTGGTGATTGTGTATCAATCACGTTAATAATCTGAGTGCAAGTTGCAGTCAAATCACCGTAAACAGCGATCCAAGTGCGCGTAATAACTTTTGAACAACCATTAATTGTTATAACGTTGTCAGAGTATGTCAAATCAACATTGTAAGAACCGTTGCAGAAATTAGCAACTACCTCTGGAGAACCAGTAAGTTCTAAGTTGTTCTCGCTGCCGCATTCTGCAGTTACAGTTGGTGCGCATACAAGTTCCAAACTTGGTTGGCAAGTAGAACAAAGAATTTCAAAGCAAGAGAACAAGACGTTTCCGTGCATGTTGTCAGCAGATGTGTTATTGCTAACTTCGATGGTAACAGTTTGACCAGCATAAGCGCTGATGTCCACTACTGCATCGATATGGCCCGGAGTATCATTAGCTGCAGTGTGGATTAGTGACCATACTGTGTTACCATTGATTTTGATATAAGATGAATCCAAACCATCATTAGATGCATCCATCAACATAGAGAAGTACTCAAACGAAAGCAATCCAGCGTTAGCAGGAACAGCTACCGTTCTTGTAGCAACCATGTTATTTGGTGATCCACCTAAGTAGCCGCCAGTCCAAAGTGAAGTTGAACATCCTGCTGGATTTCCGCCCTCACCGAAAATGTAGGCCCAATTAGACCATGTAAATTCGGAGTAAGTAGAACCAGAAAGATCCCATCCATCACCTTCTAATGAAGCGCATGATTCGAAGCCAACAGGCAACTCAGCATATCCAGCATCATTTGATTGTGTGAGTGAAAATTCATTTGAACCAGTCACTGAAAGTGATAGGCTTTGGGCACTCGTAGAAAGAGTTCCCCACAAAACAAACAGGGCGCTGAGAAGAGCAGCACCAACTCTTTTCGTTCGAATATTGTCAATACGACAACATACAGAACTCAAAAATGAAAACGTAGAATGTTTCATCTGATTGATTTAAGTTAAACGTTAGGTTGTAAAAAATAAAGTATGCCTCTGAGCAGAGGATATTAGATAGGCTAATAATAGTTTTCGTAGACAAAGATGCGTTATTTATCGATCGGTTGCCTACTTTCATCGAATATTTTTCGTATTTCATCGAATAAAAAAAACTAACTGATTGAAAATCAGCAAAAAAAACTTTTGAAAAAAAATTTCGTTTTCCAAAGATTTTTCGAAGAAAAATGAAATTCCCCCCAAAAAGCCCGAATTTTTAGCCAAAAGCCAAAAGCCAAAAGCTTACTGCTTACAGCCTAGGGCCGGGTTTTTCGTGCTTCCTAGGCTTGTATTCCGCTGGAGCTTCAATAAATTCCGAAAGTTTCTCAACAGGAGGAAGTAATTCCTTCAACTGACAATTAAGCGCCGAGGCTATTTTGACCAATGTTAGCAGTTGTGGATTTGAACGGCCATTCTCTATTACGCTTAGATTAGGTATCTCCATTCCGATTTTGTAGGCCAAGTCAGCTTGTGTTAGTTGGAGCTTCTTTCTTCTAATAGAAATAGCCAACCCTAAAGCCACAAGATATTCCTGATCCGTAGATACCATGGCCCGAAGTAATTTGAATTACATCGGGAGAGAGTTATGAATATACATAAATTAACGACCAACTACTAACGACTGGTGGCTATTGGCTATTAGCCGCAAGCTATAAGCTACTTTATAAGAGGAAGAGAACGTTATGAAAAAAGCCCTGAAAATTTTATTTTCAGGGCTTTTAATTTTTTATCCATCATCCATCATCCATGCGCGAAGCGCTAGTCTTCCATTGAGAAGCCTTCCATGAATTTCGTGGTGAAATCACCTTCACGGAACTTGGCATTTTTCATCAATTTTTGATGGAAAGGAATAGTTGTTTTAATTCCTTCGATGATATATTCATCTAAGGCGCGTTGCATTTTTGTAATTGCTTCTTCGCGAGTTTGAGCTACAACGATCAATTTAGAAATCATTGAATCGTAGTGCGGAGGAATAACGTAGCCAGCATATGCGTGGGTATCCAAGCGCACACCGTGTCCACCAGGAGAGTGGTAAGCTGTAATTTTTCCAGGTGATGGAGCGAAGTTTTTATACGGATCCTCAGCGTTGATACGACATTGAATCGCATGTAGCTTTGGATAATAGTTACGTCCAGAAATAGCATCACCAGCAGCCAATTTGATCTGCTCTTTTACTAAGTCGTAGTTGATTACTTCTTCTGTAATAGTGTGCTCTACTTGGATACGTGTATTCATTTCCATGAAATAGAAATCTCTGTTGGCATCAACAAGGAATTCTACCGTTCCAACACCTTCGTATTTCACGGCTTCAGCAGCTTTAATTGCAGCTTGGCCCATTTTCTCACGAAGCTCGTCTGTCATAAATGGAGAAGGAGTTTCTTCTACCAATTTTTGGTGACGACGTTGGATAGAACAGTCACGCTCTGAAAGGTGACAAGCTTTTCCGTATTGGTCACCTGCGATTTGAATCTCGATGTGACGAGGTTCAACAATGAATTTCTCCATGTACATGCCATCGTTTCCGAAAGCAGCCGCAGCTTCACGACGAGTTTTTTCCCAAGCATCCTCAAGGTCTTCGTCGTTATGACACACACGCATCCCTTTACCACCACCGCCAGCCGTAGCTTTAAGCATGATAGGATACTTTATTTGATGTGCAATTTCTTTAGCCTCCTCAAAACTTTGAAGGATGCCTTCGCTTCCTGGTATGCAAGGAACGCCGGCGTCTTTCATTGTTTGTTTAGCAGAAGCTTTATCTCCCATTGCTTCAATCATCTCTGGTGATGCGCCAATGAATTTTATTCCATTGTCCTTGCACACTTTTGAGAAAGTAGCATTTTCTGAAAGGAAACCATATCCAGGGTGAATAGCATCGGCATTGGTAATCTCAGCAGCAGCAATAATGCTTGAAATCTTTAGGTAAGAATCCTTGCTTGGAGGTGGTCCAATGCAGATAGCCTCGTCTGCAAAGCGAACGTGAAGACTATCGCGGTCAGCAGTTGAATAAACAGCTACTGTTGCGATGCCCATCTCTTTGCACGTGCGGATCACGCGAAGCGCAATCTCACCTCTGTTGGCGATCAATATTTTTTTAAACATAAGATCCGGGTTTAGTGATTGAAAACTGAGTCAACTTATGCTGGTTCTACCAAGAACAACGGTTGATCGTATTCCACTGGAGTGCTATCATTAACTAGCACTTTTACAATTTTACCAGAAACTTCTGATTCAATTTCATTGAAAAGTTTCATTGCCTCGATGATACAAACTGTATCTCCGGCTTTGATAGTAGAACCAACTTCTACCATTGGCGGCTTGTCTGGGCTCGAAGAGCGATAGAAAGTACCGATCATTGGACTCTTTACTTCGATAAGATTGCCATTGCTTTCAGCCACAGGAGCTGGAGCAGCTGCAGGAGCGGGTGCTGCTGCTGGCGCAGGTGCCGCAACTTGAGCTGGCGCTGCAATTTGCTGCACTTGTGGCATAGCCACTTGAATTACTTCATTGCCTCTCTTACCTGCAGGCTCGTGAGTTTTGATTGTGATTTTGAAATCCTTCTGTTCGATTTCTACTTCGCTAACACCGCTTTTCGATACGAACTTAATAAGGTCTTGAATTTGAGTAATATTCATTTTCCTAAAAGGTTTAGGTTTAAATTTCTAATTAATAAAGGTTTAATAAGCCCATTTCACATAAATCGCTCCCCAGGTAAAGCCTCCTCCAAAAGCAGCCAATACTAGATTGTCTCCTTTCTTCAATTTGCTCTCCCAATCCCACAAACATAAAGGAATTGTGCCTGAAGTTGTATTTCCGTATTTCTGAATGTTGATCATTACTTTCTCATTACCTACTCCCATGCGGCGCGCAGTGGCATCAATAATGCGCAAATTCGCTTGGTGAGGCACCAAATAAGCAACATCGTCTGCAGTCAACTTATTTCTCTCCATGATTTCTTCGGAAACATCTGCCATTCCTACAACCGCAGCCTTAAATACTGGCTGACCGTCTTGAAATACATAGTGCTCCTTATTGTCTACTGTCTCATGTGACGCTGGTTTCACGCTACCACCAGCCTTTTGATGCAAGTAGTGGCGACCATTTCCGTCAGACTTCAATACCGAGTCCATAATGCCTACATTCTCTTCAGTTGGCTCCAAAAGCACAGCCCCTGCACCATCTCCGAAAATTACGCATGTTGATCGATCGGTATAGTCGATGATAGACGACATCTTATCCGCACCTACGATAACTACTTTCTTATATTTTCCTGTCTCAATGAATTGTGAGCCAGTAACTAACGCGAAAATGAAACCTGAACACGCAGCTCCAATGTCATAACCAAAGGCGTTTTTTGCACCTATTTTATCACAAATAATATTCGCTGTTGCTGGGAATACATGGTCTGGAGTTACTGTAGCACAAATTAATAGGTCAATATCCATTGCCGTAATGCCACGTTTCTTTAGAAGTCCATTGACAGCTTCAACAGCCATGTCACTGGTTCCGAGACCTTCGCCTTTTAGAATATGGCGAACTTCAACTCCGGTTCTGGAACGAATCCACTCATCGGTGGTATCGACCATCTTTTCTAAATCCGAATTGGTCAGCAGATCGGGCGGTACATAGCCTTGTACTGCTGTAATGGCGGCTTTTAATGAGCTCATTACTTTTTTCCTTTAGGTTGTCTCTTTGTTAAGAGGGCGCTAATGTAAGTATATCAAACCAAACGTTGTCCTATTGTGTATTAATTACACTTTGAATCCTAACCTAAATGTCCCTTTTGTCACCGATAATTACCGCGTATTGCCCTAATTTTGCCCAAAAGTTAAAATTAACAATGAGCACTGCAACACAAACAGGTATCAACATCGAACCTGCTCTTCAAAAACTGGGACTTAAGAAAGTAAACGAGGGAACCAGCACCGGAAAGAATTTTTTCGGAAATGGTCCGGTAATCGACTCATATTCTCCGGTAAATGGAGATTTAATCGCTTCTGTGTCGACTACGACTTCAGAAGACTATGAAAAAGTAATGCAAACTGCAAATGAGGCTTTCCTTGTTTGGAGAAAAATGCCTGCACCGAAACGCGGTGAAATCGTTCGTCAATACGGCGACCGTCTTCGTGCATACAAGCAAGAATTAGGAATGCTTGTAAGCTATGAAATGGGAAAGAGCCTTCAAGAAGGTCTTGGTGAGGTTCAAGAAATGATCGATATCTGCGACTTCGCTGTTGGTCTTAGCCGTCAACTTTATGGCTTGACTATGCACAGCGAACGTCCTTCTCATAGAATGTATGAGCAATACCACCCACTTGGAATCGTAGGAGTAATTTCTGCATTCAACTTCCCGGTGGCAGTATGGAGCTGGAATAGCGCTCTTGCTTGGGTATGCGGTGACGTGTGCGTTTGGAAAGCTTCTGAAAAAGCTCCTCTTTGCGCTATCGCTTGTCAAAATATCTGGAATGAAGTAGCTGCGGCTAACGAACTTCCTGAAGGTATCAGTGCAATCGTAACTGGTGACTATAAAGTAGGCGAGATGATGACGAAAGACAATCGTATTCCACTTGTGAGCGCTACAGGTAGCACTCGCATGGGCCGTATGGTTGGTTCTGTTGTTGCTGAGCGCTTCGGAAGATCTCTACTTGAACTTGGAGGAAACAACGCAATCATTCTTACTGCAAATGCAGATATGAAAATTGCTATTCCTGCAATCGTATTTGGTGCTGTAGGTACTGCCGGTCAACGATGCACTACAACTCGCCGTCTGATTATCCATGAAAGTATCTACAATGAACTTCGTGATAAATTGGTGAGCGCTTATTCTCAAATCAGAATTGGTAACCCACTTGATCAAAACAATCACGTTGGTCCACTTATCGATAAAGCTGCTGTTGATATGTACAACAAATCAATCAACGATGCCATCGCTCAAGGCGGAAAGGTAATTGTTGAAGGAGGCGTTATTTCTGGTCCTGGATATGAAAGCGGTTGCTACGTTAAACCTACAATCATCGAAGTTCCGAATTCAACTCTTCCCGTTGTTCAACACGAAACATTTGCTCCGATCTTGTACATCATGAAGTACAATACAATCGAAGAAGCGGTAGCTATGCAAAATGGCGTTGTCCAAGGATTGAGTTCATCTATTATGACACTCAATATGCGTGAGGCTGAATACTTCCTTTCTTGCGAAGGTTCTGACTGCGGTATTGCAAACGTCAACATCGGAACAAGTGGCGCTGAAATCGGCGGTGCATTCGGTGGAGAAAAAGAAACAGGTGGTGGACGCGAAAGCGGAAGCGATAGCTGGAAGATCTACATGCGTCGTCAGACCAATACGATTAACTACAGCACTAGCCTGCCTTTGGCTCAAGGAATTAAGTTCGATTTCTAATCAATTTTTATACAGAGAGGCTTCCATTTGGAAGCCTCTTCGTCTTTTATAAGACTACCTTAATCAACCAGTTTTTTGTGAAATATATTTTAGCACTCACCATAGTACTAACTCTGTTTGCTTGCGGAGAAAGTACCTTACCACATACATTTGAATTAACCTCGGGCGATTGGATTATTCAATTTCATGTTGAAGATTCTACAAAAAATGTGGACATACCCGTTCATATGAATGTCGATAGCACTGGCAATTTCACACTTGTAAACGGGTCGGAAAGAATTCCTATTCAAGAATACTATCACATTGGAGATAGTGTAAGCGCTAAAATCAAACCTTATCTTTCTTCCTTGCATTGGAAAGTAATTTCTAAAGATTCAATTCATGGCTATTGGCAAGATGAATCTCGTGAGAATTATAAAATCAATTTTAGTGCAACACCTTTTAAAGGTAGTTATAACGAAACTAAAATGTGGGCGGGAAAGACATTCGACGTTACATTTTCTCCTGAATGTGTCGACTGTTCTTACAAAGCAGTTGGTGTCTTTACAGCTAATTCTAATTATCTAACCGGAACATTTCTAACCGAAACAGGCGACTACCGCTACCTTCAAGGAAGAGTAGATGGAGGTAATGATAGAAGCGATTTTTATCTCTCTTGTTTCGATGGCGCGCACTTGTTTTATTTCACAGGAAATATTGTCGGAGATAGCATTCACAATGGAATGTTTTATTCGGGAAAACATTATTCAGAAAAGTGGAATGCACGACTAGATGATAAGGCAACACTGCGCGATCCGGATAGTTTGACTTTTATGAAACCAGATTACACTGATCTAGTTTTTGATGTAAAAAATCTCGCAGGTGATTCTGTGAAATTTGACGCAGCTGATTACTTGGGTAAAGTAACTGTAGTTCAAATTATGGGAACATGGTGTCCTAATTGTTCTGACGAAACTCGTTTTTGGTCAGCAGTGAAATCGCAGCTTGGAGAAAGTTTGCAAATTGTTCCTGTAGCATTTGAACGAGGCACTGATACTGTAAAGCAGATGTCTGCTTTAAAGAATTACAAAGAGCAATTCAATCTGCCTTATGAGGTTTATTTAGGAGGCGAAATAAGCAAGGATAATGCGTCAAGAGTATTCCCGGCAATTAATGCGGTGATGTCTTATCCTACATCAATTATTATTGATAAAAATGGAAAGGTGCGCAAAATCCACACGGGCTTCTATGGCCCAAGCACCGGTAAATTCCACGATCTATACACAGAGCGTTTGCGCATGTTTGTGGAGCAGCTGCTTAAAGAGGGTTGAGCGCTTCGCGCATGGATGATGGATTCGCTTCGCTATGGATGATTGATGAAAAGAATTTTTATAGATAATAAAAGCCCTGAAAAACTATGTTTTTCAGGGCTTTCGCATTTTTCCATCATCCATTATCCATCATCCCTCAACCTTGCGCGAAGCGCTTCGCGCTCAGATCGTGTTTTGAAGTGCTCTTAACGTGAATGGTTTGAATTCCTTTAGATCAGTGGGTTTGCTTGATAGAGTAGCGGAGGCTACGCACATGGTGGGTGTAGCGCTACCACTGTTGATGCCAATTATTTTTACTTTCTTTCCTTTCGGTACATTATGAAATACAATTTTCCCTCCTTCATTTTGACCAGCAAGTAGCCCTGGGAAATCTTCAAATGCTAAGTTGATATTGGTATTATTTGGCGAAGGACAATTCACATAAAAATCAATTTTCGCTGCGGGATCTTCCTCGAATCTGTCGCAATTCAACCAACCCATTTCATTCGATGCAAAAATGAAATAATCCAATTCGTCTTTTTTTATGTCAGTCAATAAAGAGTCCTCTTTTCCTTTGAATTTTTTCACGAATGCTGCTGAATATTCATCTTGAGAGCGACCAATTTTCTTTCCGAATTTCAACACCACAGCGTGGTCTTCATCGTACTTTGGCATGAATGATTTCATATCCATTGTTGGGAACTGATCAACTGCACGAAGAATGGCTTGATCGTATTCAGGAGTAGCGCTTTTAGAAATATAGTAATCTTTTATATTTCCGTTTTTATCGAGTTTCATTGTTACTTCTGTTTGGTAGCTGAACGCACAGTATTCATTAATCATTTGTTGCGTTGGATTGAAGTTGGCCACAAACCAATTGTTGAGCGATTGTCCATCAGCAAGCTTCCAGCTGAAATAATCCATCTTGGAAATTTTCAGATTGCGACGGAAATACGATTCACTAATTTGAATAAAACAATTGTCATTCACCGAAGCCGGCACCGCCGCCGCAACTGAAGCAACTACAGTCCCAGCATTTGATGAAGAAACCCTGGTCCCTGAGCCTGTCGAAGGGCTCTCTTCCCCTTGAGCCAACTCCCAATTGATATTGCCATCAGCGGTGCGCTCGCCATAGAATAAATGAAAGTCATCCTTCTTTGTTTTCTTTGGGAATTCTACTGTGTATGGACTTTCTTTTTTAAGTTGAAGTTCTTCGCCATTTGAAGTGGCAATAACATTCACCATACCCGCTGTTTCAAGCATTTTACCGTTGCTAGTGGTGGAAAGTCGATTCATAATCATATCCGCCATTTCGTAACATTCGGTCAAACTGATCTGAATTTTTCCTTTCGGTGTGTTGCCGTTTTTATCTACTAAAGAGTTAGCTGGAAAAACGAGAATCGTTCCTTGTTTTCCTGTGATTGTTTGTTCTAATGAAGGGTCAATTGAAAATGTCTGCGGAGCAGTTTTGTATTTGCTGAATAGATCTTCGTTTGATGCAAAAGAATTGACTTCTTCTGAAATCGTAGTAGCAATTATACTGGTCGATTCAGCCGCTTTTTCTTCAGTTAATCTGGCTTGCGCTTTTTTATCGAGCTCGAAAAAATAGAGTGTAAGGCCTAGGCCCACGGCTGTTCCAGCCATGATAATTTTGGTTTTCATCCTTGCAATTGATTAAGTAAGTTTCGAAGTGGTTTCGTCTCAGATAACAAATGCTTTTTGGAAATATTGTATTGGAACTTATTTGATTGCATCTTTGCGAAAATGCAGGAGGATATACTACTAAAAATAAATGACCTTGGGGTTTCTTTCAAAACGGAAGATGGAATTCGCCGCGCGGTGAACTCTGTTTCTTTTGTTGTTCGAAAAGGCAAGACCATCGCGGTTGTTGGAGAGTCCGGTAGTGGTAAATCTGTTTCTTCTTTGAGTATAATGCAACTCCTTCGAAAAGGAATCGTGCAATTTGATCATGGTGATTTTACTTTATTTCCTCAACTTACAGAGCAGGAAACAACTGTTGCGCCAACGTCAGAATTGCTCACCAAACTTCGAGGACATAGTATTGCTATGATTTTTCAAGAACCAATGACTTCTCTTAATCCCGTGCTTACATGCGGTGAGCAATTGATGGAAGCATTGATTCAACATTTGAAATTATCTAAGAAGGAAGCGCGACAAAAAGCAATAGAACTTTTTGAAGAAGTAAAACTTCCTCGTGCCGCAGAAATGATTGATCAATACCCGCATCAACTTTCAGGAGGGCAGCGCCAGCGCGTGATGATTGCGATGGCCATTTCATGCAAACCAAAATTACTTATCGCCGACGAGCCTACAACAGCTTTAGATGTTACCGTTCAACATACCATTTTGCAATTGCTCAAAGAATTGCAAGTGAAGTATGATATGGCTATGATTTTTATTACACATGATCTCGGTATTGTAAAAGATATCGCAGATGAAATAGTGGTAATGCGTCACGGTGAGGTCATGGAATCAGGCTTAGCGCATGACATTCTAAGTGCTCCTCAACATCCCTACACACAAGGACTTCTTGCATGCAGAGCTGTTCCTGGAAAGAAACTAGAACGCATGCTTACGCTTGATGATGTAGAAAAGGGAATCACTTCAATGCCGGAAGTAGAATCTTCCATTCCGGCTGATACGCGAACTTTGATTGAAATAAATCACCTTTTCAAAACATACGAGAAGAAAAATATTTTCGGAAAAACAACTTCTACTGTTAACGCAGTAAACGATGTTTCTTTCATCATCAGAGAAGGAGAAACCATTGGACTTGTTGGAGAAAGTGGTTGCGGTAAAACGACGCTTAGTCGAATGTTGCTCGGACTTATTCCATCTACAAGTGGAGAAATAAAATACCAAGGGGTTGATCTCGCTAAAGAGACCATGACCGATTGGAGAAAATGGAGAAAAGATCTTCAGATTATTTTCCAAGATCCATATTCCGCGCTCAATCCGAAACACACAGTTGGCGAGGCGTTGATGGAACCTCTAATCGTATACGGATTATTTGAAAATGATAAAAAGAGAAAGCAACGTGTAATAGAACTGCTTGAAAAAGTAGGAATGCCATCAAGTGCTTTCGATCGTTATCCGCATGAGTTCAGCGGCGGACAAAGACAGCGAATTGTCATTGCACGTGCGCTAGCAGTAGAACCCAAGTTTATTATTTGTGATGAAAGTGTTGCAGCACTCGATGTGAGTGTTCAAGCGCAAGTACTTAATTTGTTGAATGATTTAAAACGCGATTTCAAACTCACCTATCTTTTCATCTCCCATGATCTAAGTGTGGTCTATCAAATGTCTGATCGCATCATGGTGATGAACAAAGGAAAAATCGAAGAAATCGGCGAAGCGAAACAAGTCTTCCACAATCCAAAATCGGAGTACACTAAGTCGTTGTTGGCGAGCATACCGGGGCGTTAGTTTGGTAGTTTGATAGTTTGGTAGTTTGAT
>JBIIBU010000209.1:0-3906 GCA_044239235.1 Flavobacteriales bacterium | reverse complement strand
TTTTGAGCGGTGGAGTATCAAAAGGGAAGTTCGATTTGATTCCAATTGTGCTGAAAGAACTAGGCGTGAATGAGCTATTTCATAGAATTAAACAAAAGCCAGGAAAACCCTTTTGGTTTGGTGCGAGTGATTCAAATCTAGTATTTGCACTTCCCGGCAATCCGGTATCTACGCTAGTTTGTTGTTATCGATACTTAATTCCTTTTCTTAAATTTCGTTTGCTGAATGTGAGTCCAAAAATCGAAATGATGACCATTGATGGTGATTATTTCAAGAAAGGAAATTTAACGCACTTCTTGCCTGTAAAAAGAATCGGGCAAATGGTTAGTCCTGCTGATGGAAATGGTTCTGGAGATTTCGCTCTCTTGGCAAATGTTGACGGATGGATAGAAATTCCAGAAGAACTTAATGAAATAAAAAAAGGAGACACCTTTCGATATCTCCCTTTTCGCTTTTAAAAAGTTTATTTTCTTCCACCTGAATGAGGCGGCCTTCCGCCCGGTCCTGGTCTATCTCCGCCTCGTCTCTCCTTCAATTCATCCATGAGTTTTTTTCTAAACTCCTCCTCTATTCCAAGCAATTTTCCTGCTCGCTCCGCTCCCAAAATTGGCAATACATCTTTGATAAATTTCTCATCAAGTTCAGCCTCCTCTTTTCTTTTCTGGGTAATTAATGCTACTTTTTCCAAAAGCAATTTCTCATTTTTCGGATCTGCTTCGCATGCCTTATGAGACTGTCTAATAGCCTTTTTAACTTCTTTTTTCTTGTCATCAAACTCGTTGAAAACAGGCCAAAATTTTTCTGCCTCCGCAACAGTTAGATTTAATCTTTCGGTAATGAATGCTCTCTTCAAAGCTTCTACCCTTTCTTTTTGATCATTGCTCGGCTCATCTTTATCCTGAGTCATTCCAGGAATTGAGATGAAAACCGCAAATGCAAACATTAATGCATTGATAATTTTCATGATGTTTTGTTTTTATTGAATTTCGTAGTTATTCTCTCCTTCTTCTATAAGATATTTCAGAATTTCTTCTTCACTTAATTCATCTATTGTTGGATGTTCATTCTTCGTATTTGGTTTAATCTTTTTTTCTTGATTTCTGTTTTTTTGTATTTGAGTTGGTGGAGAATTCAATGTTTTAGAGTCGACTGATTTTTGGCTCGTATCTATCACTATAGCATTTATTTCAGAAGAATAAAATTGCAGTAATTCATCTAAGTTCGCATCTTCCAAAACTATTTCCTCATTCAAATCAGTTTGTTCAAGTAGGTCTGCAAAACTTGGTTGTACGACCTCCTTTTCTTGTCCAACAAATTGCCATGTCAATACAGCAATCGCGGCTGCAGATCCTGCTAAGAGTAATAATTTCCTCCCAGGAAAAATGGATACTACTTTAGCGCCCTTAGTTTGCTCTAAAATGTTTGCACTGCTTTTTTCGAAGTAACCTGAAGGAACATCAAATTCATTCAAAGATTCTGAAGCACTGATAGACGTCAAAATCGATTTACTAGAATTTTCGAAATAGCCTTCTGGCACATTAAAATCTCTCATGACAAATCTCCTTTATAAATGATGTGCGCTTCGATTTTAGTAACCGCGTGATGAAATGATGCTTTCAATGCTCCGACGCTTGTACCGGTGATTTCTGCAATCTCTTCATATTTCTTTTCTTCAAAATATTTCATAATAAAAACAGCCTTTTGCTTCTCTGGCAATGCAGCCACAGCCGCATGAAGCCTTGCATGAATTTCATCTCCTGTAAACAATACATCCGCCATTAAAACTCCCGGCAAGACATTCTCTGCATCTTGGATTGAAACTCCTGCAATTTTCTTTTTTTGATTTAAAAAAGTAATACTCTCGTTGAAAGCTATTCGAAAAAGCCAAGTAGAAATTTTTGAATCCCCTCTAAAACTATCTAGACCTCGCCAAGCTTTAATAAAAGTGTTTTGAGTAATATCATCGGCGTCATCATGATCCAAAACCATACGGCGAATGAAATAATACACCTTCTTTTGATTTGCATTTAGTATAGACTCGAAAGCTTTAGTTTTGCTCTCGGGTTGTCTTAATTGGTTTAATATTTCTTTTTCGTCTATCAAATAGCGGCCATTTCGAAATTATGACGAAAGTAGATTCTATTGGTTTAATTAGATCCTCAAATTAATAGGCAATACCGGCAAGCGCTTGTACATTTGCGAAAAATTAAGGCATGTATAAGTCCCTGGTCAAACCCTTGTTCTTCCTGTTTTCCCCAGAAAAAGCCCACTATTTGGCAATGGACTTGCTTCATTTTTCGTGCAAAATACCAGGGGTTCGAGGAATAATGAAATCTCGTTTTTCCTTAGACGATCCTAAATTATCAAAAGTCATTTGCGGTCTTACCTTTCCTAATCCCGTTGGATTAGCAGCAGGATTTGATAAAGACGCTCGTTGGATCGATTCATTAGACGTTTTGGGATTTGGATCCATTGAAATAGGCACCGTAACACCACTTGCTCAGCCAGGCAATGATAAGCCTCGATTATTCAGATTGCCATCAGACGAGGCGTTAATTAACCGCATGGGCTTTAATAACGGCGGTGCAAAAGAAGCAGCGATTCGTATTCGTAAGAGAAATAGCAAAATCATCATTGGTGGAAATATTGGAAAAAATAAAGTGACACCAAATGAGGAAGCCGTTAACGACTACATCATATGTTTCAATGACTTATTTGATGTCGTAGATTACTTTGTGGTCAATGTAAGTTCACCAAATACTCCTGGCCTGCGGGAATTGCAGGATAAAGCTCCGCTGCTTCACATCTTGAAAACACTTCAAGATTTGAACGCCAAGAAAAGCAATCCCAAACCTATTTTTCTAAAAATAGCCCCAGATCTAACAGATAGCCAATTGGACGACATTATCAGTATTATAAATGAAAGTGGCACTGCAGGAGTTATCGCCACAAATACTACAATTGATCGAAGTGGTTTAAAGACCCCCTCAAGTGAGGTCGAAACAATTGGAGCGGGTGGTTTGAGCGGAAAGCCCGTTAGAAAGCGTTCGACGGAAGTGATTCGTTATTTGCATACCCATTCGAACGGTGCATTCCCAATCATCGGTGTTGGAGGCATTTTCACAGCAGAAGATGCCAGAGAAAAAATGGATGCAGGCGCAGCATTGGTTCAGGTTTATACTGGGTTTATTTACGAGGGTCCAAGTATAGCGGCAAATATCAACCGTGGTTTGCTCTAATTACATTTCGTACTTATCCTTCCATCTGGACTTGAGCCATTCGCGCACTTGATCCTCGCGTTGGTTTTTACCGGGATTATAAAAAACGCTATTGTTCAGCCCATCCGGCAGGAATTCTTGAAAAGCAAAATTGCCATCATACATATGGGAATACTGATAGTTTGTTCCGTAACCAAGGTCCTTCATCAGTTTCGTAGGAGCGTTCCTTAAATTCAATGGAATAGGCAAATCTCCTGATCTCTTTACCTCGGCGATTGCGGCGTCAATAGCAACATAAGAAGCGTTTGATTTGGCAGAAGTTGCAAGAAATATGGCACACTGACTCAGTATTATTCGGCTTTCTGGCCAACCAATATTTGTAACGGCTCTAAAACAAGCATCCGCCATTAGAAGTGCATTTGGATTAGCCAATCCCACATCCTCTGAAGCCAGAATCAACATTCTTCTGGCAATAAACTTTGGATCTTCTCCACCTTCAACCATTCTCGCCAAGTAATAAACTGCCGCTTGAGGATCACTGCCTCGAATAGACTTTATAAATGCAGAAATGACATCATAATGCATTTCTCCATTTTTATCATAATTAACGAGATTGTTTTGAATTATATCTGAGACGCGATCATTTGTAATGGTACGATCATCACTTGGCAAAGAACTCACAACTAGT
>JBIIBU010000251.1:0-3292 GCA_044239235.1 Flavobacteriales bacterium | reverse complement strand
CAGAGCCGGCAATACAATCAAATTCGTAAACATCGCCACCAATAAAGTCACAGCAGTCAACACGCCTAATGCTCTTGTTCCTTCAAACTCAGATGCAGCGAAACATCCAAATCCGAATAACAATACAAGCGATGTATAAACCATGCTTGCACCAGTTTCACGAATGGCGAGTAAGGCACTTTCCTTGATCTTCCAATTGTGAACTTTCAACTCTTGACGATACTTAGCCAAGTAATGAATAGTGTTGTCTACTGTTATACCCAAAGCTATGCTAAATACCAATATAGTAGAGGGCTTCAATGGAATATTTGCAAATCCCATGATCCCTGCGGTCATGATTTGTGGGATAATATTCGGCACAAAAGAAATGATAACCATTCTTGCGCTCCAAAACATGATTGCCATCAATATGGAAATGATACCAATCCCAAAAAGCAAACTGCTGAATAAATCACCCAGCAAATAATTGGTGCCTTCCAAAAAGATGATACTAGTCCCTGTTAATGTCACATGATATTTCTCTGGAGGGAAAATACTATCGATTTGAGGTTTGATGTCCGTCATCAAACGATCCATCTCTTTTGTTCCGATATCTGCAACCTGAGCCGTAATTCGAGTCATCGTCTTGGTGCTATCCAAGAACGATTTCTCCATTCCACGCGACTTATAGTCATTCTGCAAGTATGGTCCTATGAAGCTTTGCTCATTTCTTGAAATAAGGGTGTAATATTCTGGATCACCTCCATAGAATGCTTGTTTGATAAACTTGCCCGCATCTGCTATCGATAAGGTTTTGGAGAACGGATGAATTGTGGTATCACCCAAATCCAATTGATAGTCGTGCAATAATGTTTGCAGCTCATCAATTTTGGCCAAGTTTTTATCCTTTGTAATCTGGCCTTTTTTCTTTCCATCGACCATTATTTCAAATGGCATAACTCCATTGAAATTATGCTCAAACCATTTCAAATCTGTAATTACACGGTCATCATCCGGTAAATCATCCACAATATTCCCGGTAGTGTGAATCATGGTAATACCATAAATACCTAGGGCTACCAAAATACCTGTGGTTACATAAACTAGTTTTCTTCTATAACTTACAAGTCTTACCAAACTATCCAACACTTTCTCTAACCAGGGTGAATTGAGGTGACCCAAATGTTTTTCAGTTGGGGGAGGAAGGAAACTATAAACAATAGGGAAAATCAATAATGACAAGAAAAATACAGCCATTGAATTGATTGTAGCAATTACCCCAAAGTGTTTCAAAATATCACTTGATGTGAAAATGAAAGTCGCGAATCCTACTGCTGTTGTCGCATTGATCATGAATGCAGCTGCCCCAGCTTTTTGAACCACTCGAGCCAAAGCACGAGTCTTATTTCCATAGCGCTGATACTCCTGATGATACTTCGTTACCAAATAAATACAGTTAGGAACACACGTCACAATCATCAGAGGAGGCATCAGTCCCATCAAAGCCGTAATCGGATAATCGAATAGAGCAATACTTCCCATAGCCACGACTACAGCCACCACCACCACTGTCATTACTACTACCATCACTTTTACACTTCTAAAGAAAATGTACAAGAGAAGCATACAAATCAAAGCCGACAATGCCGTGAAATATTTTAGCTCTGCCTTGATTTTGGTCATCATTTCCGTTCGGATAAACGGAAGTCCGGATAGATAGGTCTTTACTCCAGTTTCTTCAGTGAACTTGTTGCATAATTTTACAATTTGCTCTACTGCATCCCCGCGGTCTTCACTGTTAAATAGCTCAGAGTTAACGAATACCATCATCAAACCCGCATCCGTGCTATCATTGAATAATAATCCTTGATAGAATGGAAGGCTATAGAGTCGCTCGCGTATGCTATCAACCTCTTCTTGAGTGGAAGGCATCTGTTTGGCAAGTTGCTCAAAACGAAAGCGTTGATTTGTTGTGTCCTTCAATAATGTGTAGCAATGTGCTGTAGAAAATATGGAGTCAACCGAATTTTTTTGCTGCCCTTCAATGGATACCTGAACTTTCTTCAAATCCAAGCCTAATTGCTTCCATTTTGTGAAATTTTCTAATTTCCAAATGGCTGGATCACGATATCCAATGACCAAAACATTGCCATCTTCCGAGAATTGTTTCACGAAATTTTCGTACTCAATATAAGTACTATCGTCTTTTGGAAGGATTCCTCCGAACTTATAACTCATTCTAACGAATTGAGCTTCATAGGCCATAAAGGCTGTGAAGACAATCATGATTGCTGCTATCGGCAATCGGTATCGTAGAATGTTTGCTCCTATTTTACCCCACATAGTTTTGAAATCAGGTACAAATAAAACATATAAGCTTGAATTGCTACTATTTTTAATCACGTGTTGTATACAATATACTTTATATACATTTGCCCCACTTTTTAAAACCAACAAAACATGTCAAGTAAATATCAAGCTCAGGTAGATGCATTCATGACGAAAGTCAAAGCATCAAATCCTAATGAGACTGAATTCCTGCAAGCTGTGCATGAAGTTGCTGAAGCGGTGATTCCATACATGGAAGAACACCCAAAGTACAAAACAGCAAAAATCTTAGAAAGAATCGTTGAGCCAGAGCGCACGCTCATTTTCCGTGTGCCATGGGTTGATGACAAAGGTGAAATTCAAGTAAACCGCGGTTACCGCGTTGAATTCAACTCTGCTATCGGACCTTACAAAGGTGGTCTTCGTTTCCACCCAACTGTAAACCTTTCGGTATTGAAATTCTTAGGTTTCGAACAAATTTTCAAAAACTCTCTTACTACTCTCCCAATGGGAGGCGGTAAAGGTGGTTCTGACTTCGATCCAAAAGGAAAGAGCGATCGTGAAGTAATGGCTTTCTGCCAAAGCTTTATGTCTGAATTGTCTCGCCACATCGGCGCTGACACAGACGTTCCTGCTGGTGATATCGGAGTTGGTGGACGTGAGATCGGATTTATGTTCGGTCAATACAAGCGTCTTCGTAACGAATTTACTGGTGTACTTACTGGTAAAGGTCGCAACTGGGGTGGTTCTTTGATCCGTCCTGAAGCTACTGGTTACGGTACAGTTTACTTTGCTCAAGAAATGCTTGCAACAAAAGGACAAAACTTCACAGGTAAAACTGTTGTTGTTTCTGGTTCTGGTAACGTAGCGCAATACGCTATCGAAAAAGCAACTCAACTTGGAGCTAAAGTAGTTACTGCTTCTGACTCTTCTGGTTACATCTACGATGCTAATGGTATCGATGCTTCTAAACTTGCTTTCCTTA
>JBIIBU010000207.1:0-3935 GCA_044239235.1 Flavobacteriales bacterium | reverse complement strand
CACAGTGAAATAAGCACTTTTTAATTTGAAGTCTTGGCGAATAAGCTTGGTTGGAATCTTCAGGGTGCTATCCACGAAGTAAGTCTGCTTTTCACTTGGAAAATATGCCAATGCAGAGGTATAGCTAGAGTCTGTGAGAGGATAACGCTTCGACTCTAAATAGTCAGTCCACTGATTTTTGGGAACTGATTTTTCCCAATTGCTGTGTGGCATTACCAAACAAAACGTGTCTGCTCGACCAACACAATAGGATAGAGGCTTGCTCCAAACATCTTCGGCATTGACTGTATGACCGCCACAATTAGAATGAAAAGCGGCGGTGATTAGGTCGATGTTGTGATCGACAATTACCATGTCTTCCGTTTCCTGAGTTGCTACTACTGCGTCCGGAGTGTGTCGGGCTATCCCATGATAAACTTGACAATGAGTTCCGTCGCATACACTAAACCCCTCAGCCTCATGTCGACGCAAATTAGCACAAGCATAAGTTCTACTAATGATTGCTTGAACTTTGTAATATTCGATATGGTGGTTGCTTCCGCCTTCTGCCTCAATTACTCCTGAAACATACTTTTCAATGGGTAATAGACCAATTAACTGAAGTCGGCTTGGTGCTTGAACAGCGATAAGTTTTCCCTCATAAATTCGGGTATTGGCTTTTGAACCGACTGGCTGAATTTTAAATTGTGAAAAGGCACCGCCATCTAAAGTGATCCTCTTAAATCCAGATTTTGTGCTACCATTAAAAACGATAGAAACACCCGCGCCAATTGAACTGATATCAGCATGGCCTCCGCTATTCAATTGGCCAATCATCTCACCGTCTGCATAAACCGAAATTGTCCCTTTAACAATGGTTATTCCCGCGCGACTGAAAGACTGTCCATTGAATAATCCAATTTTCAAAGGCTCAGCTGCCAATGAACAAAGAGATACAAGACAGAATAATATGACTAGATAAGACTTTCTCACGGAACGAAAGTAATTTTCGTTCCAACGGAGAATTGCCCGCGTTTATTTAGTTTTCAACACTATAGTGGCAGTTCTTTCTGAAGCGCCTATTCCACCGAGCTTTTCATGAAGGGCCTGATAGTCTTCAGCCATCTGTTTTTTTCGAGAATCTGAGTTGAGCAATGCATCTAACTCTTTACGGATATTCTCCACATTCAGATCCTCTTGAATCAATTCCAATACCGCTGGTTTATCTAAAATCAAATTCACAAGAGATATGTATTTGATTTTTACCAATCGCTTTGCAATGATGTAGGAAATCTTATTGGCTTTGTAACAAACCACCTGCGGAAGCTTGAGCAGACCTGCTTCTAAGGTGGCAGTGCCGCTTGTAATAAGCCCAGCCTTGGCTGTTTTTAAAACTTCATACGTTTTACCGAAAACAAGCTCAACATTTTTTCCAGCAATAAATGGAGCATAGAAATCGGCAGTCATGCCAGGTGCACCAGCAATTATACATTTATAATCCCCTACATTTTCCACTGCTTTAAGCATAATTGGAAGCATGGCTGAAATTTCTTGCTTACGTGATCCCGGCAGTATCGCTATTATTTCTTGCTTTTCGCGTGCACTATCATCTTTAGCAATTTCATCTAATAGCGGATGACCAACAAAATGTGCATTGTAATTAAAGCGAGTATAAAAGTCTTTTTCGAAAGGAAGCACCACACACATATCATCCACACATTTTTTGATTTTGTGCACCCTTCCTTGTTTCCAAGCCCAGATTTGTGGGGAGATGTAATAGACCACTCGAATACCTTGTTCTTTCGCCCATTCAGCGATTCTCAAATTGAAACCAGGATAGTCAATTAAGACCAATACATCAGGTTTAAATTCTAGAACATCTTTTTTACAAAAAGCAATATTTCGGAGAATGGTTCTGAGATTGAACAAAACTTCTATAAAGCCCATGAATGCGAGCTCACGATAATGCTTTACGACTTTAGCGCCGGCCTTTTCCATCAACTCTCCGCCCCAACAATGAATGACAGAGTCGGGACTTTTCTTTAGAATTTCATACACCAAATTTGATCCATGCAGATCTCCAGATGCCTCGCCAGCTATGATATATATTCTCATTTATTAATAATAATAAACAGCAACAGGAACAGCCAAGATAACCACTGCAAGAATTCCTTTGCACATGTTATACCAGTTGTAGCGCATAAATAAGAAGAACAAGAGTACATCCATGAGAACACTTATCGTGACGATTTTATCGGTAAAAAATGTTGTTCCAATAAATACATCTTTATAAAAATACTTGAACGTAGTATCGTTTGCAATCGCCCAAAAGAAGCCGAAAGCAGAAAAACCGATTAGTGCTCCAAGCACTCCAACGATTAATCCAATCCAAAACTTATCAAATTTTTGTTGCATCATAATGTCCATTGTTGAAGGTGAGAAATTGCGTGATACGCTGTTAGATCATACTGAACGGGCACCACTGAAACAAAATTGTGACTCAATGCAAACTCATCAGAATCCTCTCCTTTATCATGTGTCTTAAATTCTCCAAGCATCCAATAATAGGACTTTCCTGATGGATCAGAACGGTGATCAAAATTGTCTTCCCAATACGCTTTGGCTTGTCGACAAACTTTAATTCCTTTGATTTCCTCAGGTGTTCCTTTTGGAATATTTACATTCAAACAGATCCCTTCAGGAAATGCTTTTTCATTTAATATTTGATTTGCAATCTTGGTCGCGACATTTTGTGATGCTCTGAAGTCTGCATCGTGATCATGGTCGAGTAAAGAAAAACCAACAGAAGGAATTCCTTCAACAGCCCCTTCAACAGCGGCGGACATTGTTCCAGAATAAATCACATTGATAGAAGAATTCGAACCATGATTGATTCCACTAACCAAGAGATCAGGCTTTCTGTCAAGCACTTTTGCAATAGCTAATTTGACACAGTCTACAGGTGTTCCGCTTGCAGTATATGCTTTAATTCCAGGAAAAATTTTCTCTTCTTGCAAACGCAGTATTCCACTAATAGTGACGGCATGACCCATCCCACTCTGTGGTTTATCTGGAGCAACTACAACAACTTCTCCTAAGTGAGATACAGCTTCAACGAGACTTTTTATTCCTTTAGAATAAATACTATCGTCGTTGGTAACCAATATTAACGGGCGATTCGAACTCATGGGGCAAATATAAGTGACTAGTATGGTCGCACTTGTTTTAAATATAGTTTTCCGTTTTTGTCAAACTTAAACTCAAGATCTAAAGCATAGTCGGAATATGTCATGGTATTCGTCCATGGTGCATTCCAGTAGAAATGTGTTTTAACTGCATCAAGAGCTTGAAACAACTGTTCGTATTCTTCTTTAGTGAGAAGAGGCTTGTTGGGTGATAGCGAACTGTAGGTGATATATTCTTGAACAATGCGGGCGTTATCTGCAGAGAAATTCACTGAGTTGATGAGTAAAACTTGCTCACTCATAACTCCCTCCGGAGGCGAAACAACATCGATGTCTCCGAGTTGGGTATTGATTGTAAATCCAGTGAATAGACTTCTATAAATATTGGCTGTAACCGCTACACCATTCGTTTTTTCATCAGGAAAATTGCGATGAACGAGTACGGCCATTTTCATTGACAATTGATCGATGTGATGGATATGACGTTCCATAAAAGCTCCGTAATTCCAAGCGCCTGCCCATACATCGAGCACGGCCTCGTCAACTGAACGAGCTGTATCTCCAAGTATCCCCGTTTTGCTATTATAGAGACCTGCTCCGCTAAAACCTTCAATATCTTCAGCATTGCTGCTGCTACGGTAGCGATAACTATTTCCAATTTTATTATTACCAATTTGAGTCTCGATCGCTTGAAGCAGAGATGGACTGAGCTTTGATTTTTTTATGGATTTTCGAATCTTTTTCAAGTATTTCTGGACGCTATCCGAATTT
>JBIIBU010000043.1:0-11832 GCA_044239235.1 Flavobacteriales bacterium | reverse complement strand
CAGATTCAGCAACAGTAAATGAGTATACAGCAATTACCATTGCCAACACACCGAAGATGTAGAGTGCTTTTTTCATGTTGTCGTTTATTTTGTCAAATATAGTGAGGTAGTTTGATAGTTAAAACAAATGAACACAAGTGAACACGAATGCACCCAAATGAAAAGAATTTAGTCGGAGGTCACTAGTCACTAGGGGTCGGGAGTTCGTGGGTTCGTTTGTAATTAGTAACCAGTATCCAGTAGTTATCTTTGATTCATGAAACACCTTATCTTATCGTTTTATTTTCTTGTGTTGTCGAATGTGTCGAATGGACAGCAGGATTGGTTTCCTTTTCCCTTGGAGATTGGCGACCGAATTAGTATTTATTCAGAGGAATTGAAGGAGGTTCGTGAGTTAGTTTGATAGTTGGTGTGATTCTACACTTTCTCATTTCCTCTCTTTCTCATTTTCCCATTTTCTAGCCACAGAGATTTAGGAGAATAAAAGAGTTACACAGAGAGGTTGCTTCTAATAGCCCCAAAGGGGCGTTCTACGGTAGCTTCAGAAAGAGAGCGTTTAGAAAGCCCCGAAGGGGCGCATTATAGTTTGATAGTTAAGGGTAAGAAGTAAAACCGTAACTAGTCGTCGGTCGTCAGTCACTAGTCGTCGGTTTGATTTTAGCATTTACCCGCGGTGTTCACCGTAATTTGATTTTGTTTCGCTAAAACTTGTGCATCTTGCACTCGAAAAGAATGAGATTATGAAAATTTACACAAAGAAAGGCGACGACGGAACAACGGGATTACTCGGCGGTGCGCGCGTTCCAAAGCATCACTTGCGAATTGAAGCATACGGTACTGTTGATGAACTCAACTCCTACCTCGGTCTTCTTCGCGACCTTGCACCAGCCCACAAAGACATTCTTCTTTTCATTCAAGATAGATTATTCACCCTAGGCAGTCATCTTGCAGTGGACCCTTCGCATGAAGGAAAAATGAAACTTCCGGAAATTCATGAAGCGGATGTTACTGCTCTAGAAACTGCCATGGATACAATGGATGAGTCGCTCGAACCGATGCGTAATTTTATTCTTCCTGGAGGAAATGTGGTTGTATCGCATTGTCACATTGCACGCACTATCTGCCGCAGAGCGGAACGTTGCGTGGCTGCACTTAATGATCATGAAAAAGTCGACGACCTAATCATGCATTATTTGAACCGATTGTCGGATTATCTTTTTGTACTTTCTAGAAAACTTACTGTTGAATTCAACGCGGAAGAAATTCCTTGGAAACCGCAGTAGTTCTAACGTACAACAAAACGCACAGTCTGTCTATTGCGTTGTTCCAATAGTATCTCTTTGTCTTTTGTAAGCATCTTAATGTTGTCGTCGTTGTAATGACGTGCGGTCAACAATTGCATGTTTTCATTGTATCGAATATTGTATTTATTCTTCAACATTGAAATCAATTTTTCTTGCTTGTATTCATCCTTGTCTGTGCAGATAGAAAAGTTCAAAGCACTGTTTTCCATCATGTGAATTCGAATGCCGATTTCACTCAACATTTCGAAAATTTCTTTCAAATTATCTTCTACCACAAAAGAGAAATCCTTTGGTGTAATGCTCAAGAGTACTTGATTTGATTTTTGAATAAAACAAGGAACGAGGTTGTCGAACTCTGCGCTTTCTTGAATTACAGAACCTTCTGCATCGGGCTCTATGAAGGACTTTATGTAAAGAGGAATGTTTTTATTTTGTAATGGCTTTACTGTTTTCGGGTGAATGACGCTTGCACCGTAGTAAGCTAGTTCTATCGCTTCGCGGAATGAAATTTTATCGAGTTTTACGGTCTCATTAAAAACTTTTGGATCGGCGTTCAACATGCCGGGAACGTCTTTCCAAATCGTTACGTCTTCTGCATCCAGCAGGTAGGCAACAATTGCTGCAGTGAAGTCACTTCCTTCGCGACCGAGGGTTGTGGTAACACCATTATTTCCGCTTCCTATGAAACCTTGAATAATAACCTGATCATATTTTTCCAATTGCAATTTTAGCTTTTCCGCGCCCAATGCACTTTTCGCCCAATCAACACGCGCATCACGATGGCGATTATCTGTTTTTACAATTTGTCGTGCATCGGCAAATCCTGTTGAGAAGCTTTGCAGGACGAGGTATTGATGAACAATTGCTGTGGAGAATAACTCACCGTAGCTTACGATTTGATCGTATTCTAAATCTTCGTCTCCGCTCAAAGGCATCATTACTTTTTCTTCCATTTCTTCAAAAAGATCGAAGACTGGAGACATGCATTCGTCGTATTTATTTCCAAATAAATCTTGACCAATTCCTTCGTGATAGCCTTTCAATTGGGCAATTACTTCAGCTGTATTTCCTTTGTGAAATCGTGCTTTGTGGAGTTCCTCGAGTGCATTCGTTACCTTTCCCATTGCGGAAACCACGACAACTAATTTTTCATTTTTGAAACGTGTAATGATTGATGCCACGTTGCGAACTGCACCAGCATCTTTCACGGATGCACCACCGAATTTGAATATTCTATACATTTTCTGATTGAAAAAAAGTGTCAATTTGTGTCTTCGTCAATTTTCCATTAAGCCATTCACCACTATAGTTTGATTGGTATTTGTCGTAGAATCGAATTGCTGGTTCGTTCCAATCGAGTACTTGCCAAATCATGCCTTCGAAATTAAGATCAGAAGCGCGTTTCATGCATTTTTCGAAAAGAAGTTTTCCGATGCCTTTGCCGCGATGCGCTTCGCGGATAACGAGATCTTCGAGGTAAAGCATAGGACCTTTCCAGGTGGAATAGCGGATATATGTTAGGGCGATGCCTATGACTTCATTATCTAGAGTGGCTACGTAGAAATGGAATAGCGGCTTGGGGCCGAATCCATCGCGGATCATATCGGCTTCGTTAACAATGACTTCGTTTGGCGCCTTTTCATAAACCGCCAGCTCGCGAATCAAGTCGAGTGCTGCTGGAATATCGGTTTGCTGCCCTTCTCTAATCTCAATGGTGTTAGACATAGGGCAAAAGTAATGGGAATTGGTCTATTCATTTGGGTTTGACTACCTTTGCCGCATGTCAAGTATTCGGTTAGAAAAAATGGGTTCACTGATTAAAAGGGAACTCAGTATTATTTTCCAGCAAAACATGCGCACAATGTTTGACGGTCAGATGATTACCGTTACAAGTGCACGTGTCGCTCCAGACTTAAGTATGGCCAAGGTCTATTTGAGTTTTTTCCCTACAGAAAAGAAGCATGAAGGTCTTTTGTTGGTGAATGAAAAGAACGCACACATTCGCAAACTTTTGGGGGAAGTAGTGGGAAAGCAATTGAGAAAAGTGCCTGCACTTCAGTTTTATATCGACGATTCTCTCGATTATTTCGAGGAAATAGACCGCTTACTTAAAAAATAGACGACACCTCTCCTTCGATATGCATTACGACCCGATTAAGAAAACATTAGGCAATGTGTTCAACCAAGCAACTTGGACTCGCAAGCTTTTTTACAAACTTCTAGATATTCTTTTGCTTCGCACGTGGCACATTCACAGAGAATTGCGCTTTTGGAAAAAGTCGGCTTCGGAGAACTCTCAAATTCTTGACGCTGGTTCAGGCTTTGGTCAGTATAGTTTTTATATGAGCAAAATGAGTAGCAAATTCAATTTGCTTGGCGTGGATGTGAAGGATGACCAAGTGGCTGATTGCAATCAATTTTTTAAAGCCAGTGGTCGAAATAATGCAAAGTTTGAAGTAGGTGATTTGACTGTTTTCAAAAAGGAAAACACCTATGATCTTGTATTGTGTGTTGATGTAATGGAGCACATTTTAGAGGACGTAGATGTATTGAAAAATTTTAATGCGAGTTTGAAACCAGGCGGTATGCTTTTGATTTCAACTCCAAGTGATCAAGGCGGAAGCGATGCTCATGATGATGACGACTCAAGTTTCATTGAAGAGCACGTGCGCAATGGTTATGGCATGCAAGAGATGAAGGATAAGTTGAAGATGGCGGGTTTTGAAAAATGTGAATTGCTCTATAGCTATGGTAAACCAGGCCAAATTTCATGGAGACTTTCAATGAGTATCCCGATGCGCATGCTTAATTTCTCAAAAGTATTTTTTATCATCTTGCCAGTCTATTATTTAGTCGTGATGCCTTTTGCTTTGGTTCTAAACTACATGGATAGCAATAATGTCCATGAGACTGGCACAGGATTGATAGTAAAGGCTTGGAAATAGTACAATATTGAATGTCTCGTTATACATAGCGCGGCGTTACTTATTCGCGAAAAAATCGCGGAACATCATTAATATTATTTCGATGATTTCGATGACCGTGGTGGCATTTGTTGCCGCGGCGATGATTTGCGTGATGAGCGCTTTCAGCGGAATCGAAAATTTAGTTCAAACGCTTTTCTCCAATTTTGACGCACCACTCACTGTTATTCCTGTTGAGGGCAAAACATTTGCGGATAGTCTGCTTGTAGATTCAACTTTGAAAAATGTAAAAGGCGTTGATCGCTTTAGCCGCGTCATCGAGGAAGATGCATGGCTTCAATATTCAGATTACAATGTGGTGGCTACTGTAAAGGGCGTACAGAGCGACTATGCAGAGCTTTCTCCAATTGATAGTATGATCTTCTTTGGGTCTTTTGTTTTGAAAGAAGATAGTTTGAATTATGCCGTGATGGGGCTTGGCGTGTATAGCGAACTGCGGCTGCCGCGCCCGGAAACCGAACCTCCAGTTGTAGGAATTAACGCGCCTATTCGAGGCCGGAAACTTTCAAGATTTGGAGAGAATACATTCAACAAAATGCACATCATGGCGAGTGGAGCATTTTCCGTTAATGCAGAATTAGACGTAAAGTATATTATCGTTCCAATCGATTTCGCACGCGAATTATTCGGCATGGAAAACGAGATTTCTGCAATTGAATTCAAATTGACAGAAGGTGCTGATGAGGCTGCAGTGAAAGCTGAGCTTGAAAAAGTGTTGCCCGAAGGACTTAAAGTGCAAACACGCTACGATAAAAATGCTCTTGTTTACAAAACGAACGCGTCGGAAAAATGGTTCACGTTTTTGATCTTGTTTTTTATACTCGTAATTGCTTCATTCAATATCATCGCGTCTTTGACCATGTTGATTATTGAAAAAAAGAAAGACATCTATTTGCTTGAAAGCCTTGGCGCAACGAGAACAACCATTCAACGTGTGTTTATTTACGAAGGTATTTTTATCAATCTAGTGGGTGCTGTAACAGGCACTGCGGCTGGACTTCTATTGTGTTGGGCGCAACAAACCTTTGGCCTTGTTTCTATGCAAGGCGCAATGGTAGAATACTATCCAGTGGTGATTAAATGGTGGGACGTGACAGGAATATTCTTCACCGTCATAGTTGTCGGAACACTATTCTCCGTCGGGCTAGTAGGAAGTTTGATGCGAAGATTCGCTTGGGCTTCTTAATTACTTTGTGGCTGCTTCAAAATCGCTGGCAACTTGAGTCCAGTTAATCACATTAAAGAAAGCCGTGATGTAATCTGGACGTCTGTTTTGATAATTCAGATAATATGCATGTTCCCATACATCAAGACCTAAAATTGGAGTGCCAGGTTTGTCCACAAGGTTTCCCATTAACGGATTGTCTTGGTTTGGAGTGGAAGAAACAAAGAGTTTGTTATCGGCATCTACACAAAGCCAAGCCCATCCGCTTCCAAAGCGTGTTTTACCGGCATCAGAGAACTGTTTTTTGAATTCATCAAAAGAACCAAAGGAAGCGACAATGGCTGCGTTTACTGCCTCAGTAGGAGCTTTTGCGCCGCCGGGAGTAATCCAAGTCCAGAACTTGGAGTGGTTGTAATGCCCGCCGCCGTTATTTCGAATCGCTGTATCTGCGCTTGATACAGAATTACAAACTTGTTCTATTGAAAGATTTTGAAAAGCCGGATTGGTCGCAATGGCCTTATTGAGGTTTGTCACATAAGCCTGGTGATGCTTTCCGTGGTGAATTTCCATGGTCATCGCATCAATGTTTGGTTCAAGAGCATTGAACGCGAAACCCAATGCCGGAAGCTGAAATTCAGAAACTGTTGCCGGTAGTCCTCCAGCAATGATTGATTTTGAAGCACAACTCATTAGTGGACTTAGCACGACACCGGCTGATAGTATGCCTGCAGTTTTAAGAAATTCTCTCTTGTTCATTTAGCTAATCTACGGATTTAAGATGAACAAGCGAATGTCAGTTTTTAAGAGCGGCATGAAATTTTAGAGCCACAAAGCAGTTCTATTTTCACGCAACTAAAATGGAGAAGTTCTGGCGCATAACGAAACGGGTGGCTTTGGGCCTATTGATCGTGCTAATCTTATTGATTGGCGCAGGTTTCGTTATTATACGCTACTACGAAGATGACGTTGTAGGCTACGCTTTAACCAAGCTAAATGATCGATTAAAAACCAAGGCTAACGTCGGTTCAGCAGATTTAACATTTTGGGAAACGTTTCCAAAAGCGTCAATTCGATTCACCGATGTCTATATCCAAGAAACATTTCCTGAAAAAGACACCCTGTTTTATTCCCAAAAGGTATATCTGTCCTTCGACTTGATGGATGTTTTCTCAGGGAATTATGACATCAAAAAGATCAGTGCCGAGGAAGCAAAGGCTTATATGAAGGTGAATAAGAAAGGCGAGGACAATTGGCATTTTCTGAAAGAAGAAGAATCTGATACAAGCCGTTTTAAAATGGCTTTGGAGAATATTGAAATTGAAAATGCCAACATCGTTTACGAAGATCGATCATCAGAATTCTTCATTGACTTGGTAACAAGCAAGAGTGAGGCAGGCGGCAGTTTTGAGTCTGAACAATTTGAACTTGAGCTCGATATGGAAGCTCAAGTGAATAGTCTGATAACTGGTTCAACTGATTATGCGGTAAATAGAAAGGTGGACTTGGAAACCTTGATTGACGCGCAAACCAAAGAGGGAAAGTACTCAATCAATGAATGTAAGATTTCTATTGATGAACTGCCTTTCATTTTGGGTGGAAGTGTATCCTTGAAAGAACAAACTTATGTCGATATCAAAATTGAAGGAGATAATTTGACTTTGTCTGATGTCATTTCTAAACTTCCACAAGAAAATAGAGATCAACTTTCTGTCTATGATGCTGACGGCACAGTGTCCTTCGATGCTACGCTTAAAGGCTTGGCTGGTGAGGGAAAAATACCCGATATCAAAGCGAATTTTTCTATTCAAGAAGGCAATTTGAAACACAATGAAACAGGTGTCTCCCTTTCTTCAATTGTGTTTGATGGAAGTTATATAAGAGGAGCTGCAAACGATCAATTGAAGTTAGATAAGTTCAGCGCATCGCTAGAGGGAGGCATAATTGAGGCAAATGGAACAATAGATCATCTGGATAATCCATACACCGATTTGCATTTGAAATTGGATGTGGGCTTGAGCGAATTGAGCAAGTTTTTTAATTGGGATACACTCGAGGTTTGCGAAGGACGTGTCTATGCACAGGCTGATTTTAAAGGTCCTTTGGGTGCTGTCGATATGAATGGGAAAGGCGAAATCACACAAGCTCGATTGAAACTAAAGAACTCAAATCGTGACTTTACGGATCTTGCCACCACAGTAGTTTTTAGTAATAAAGATGCCGTAGTTCAACGACTGCACGGCAAGGTGAATGGTAGTGATTTTATTATCAATGGGGCGTTGAGAAACTTGATTCCTTTTATCGCTGGTGGTAGTGAAAGATTGAATGTAGAAGCGACCTTGAATTCTAATCTAATAGATTTTACACAGCTAGTTGAAACAGAAGAGAGCACTAATTCCAATCGAGATTATAGCTTTAGTCTGCCTCAGTTTATTGATTTTTCTCTTCAAACAAAAGTGAAGAAATTCGTTTTTGGAAAGTTTGAAGCGACTGACGTCACTGGTGTTGCGAGATTACAAAATCAAGTGTTCAGGATCGACCCAGTTTCGTTTAACACTTCGGAAGGAGGATTTTTATCACAGATAGAATTGGCTCAGCGAGCGGACAATAGTTTTGGTTTAACCTGTTTTGCTAAGTTTGATCAGATTAATATTCAGAAGATGTTTTATCAGTTTGATAATTTCGGTCAAACGTTTATTACAGATCAAAATCTTCGCGGTAAGGCCACTGCATCAATTGAGTTCAAAGCCCCAGTGAGCAAGGAATTGCGCATTCAGACGGATAATATTTACAGTATCATAGACATCAGTATTGCCAATGGTCAGTTGATTGGTTTGGAATCATTGCAGGAGATTGCGCAGTATTTGAAAAGCAACAAACTCATAGCCCCTTTTGTGGATGAGGATAAGTTTGCCGAGCGAATGAAGGATATCAAGTTTTCTAATTTGGAAAACATTATTAAGATCAAAGACAGAAAAATCAATATTCCTCTTATGGATATTCGTTCTTCTGCGCTTGATATTTCTGCTTCTGGAACGCACACATTCGACAACGTGATTGACTATACCATTGGTTTCAGACTTCGCGATATTCTGGTGAAGAAGTCACAAGATTGGCAAGAGCAAGACGATGGATTGGGCAAATTGCTTTACATCTACATGCGCGGCACAACAGAGAAGCCAGAATTCGGCATAGATAAGGAAGCTTCCAAGGAAATCAGAAAAGAGGAAATAGCTGCTGAAAAGCAAAATATGAAAGCTTTGTTGAAACAAGAATTCGGGCTATTTAAGAATGATAATACTATTGGTGCCTACCAAGAGAAACCTGCGGTTCAAGAGTCTACCACCACAATTCAGTGGGAGGAGAGTGATCCTGCGGCACCTGTGGAGCAAGAGGAGAAGCCTAAACCAAAGCTTTCTCAGCCCGAGACTCCAAAGGGTCAAGACAATTCGAAAGAGACGGCAAAGGGAAAGAAATTACCGAAATGGCTTCAGGAAAAGGAGTAGTTGCGATATTTGCAACATGAGGCCATTACCGCAAGAGTTTATTTCTAGAATAGAAAAACAGTTCCCGAATGAACATTCGGTTTTTTTAGAGTCGCTTGATCGAGCGGTAATAAATAGCATTCACCTCAATCCAAAGAAGAACGCTACTTCTTTTCAAGAAGAAGAAAAGGTGGAATGGTGGCCCAATGGACGCTATTTGAAGTCTCGTCCTGTTTTTACTTTAGACCCCTTGTTTCACGCTGGGGCTTATTATTCGCAAGAAAGTAGTTCTATGTTTATAGGACTTTTGGCAAGCAGTGTTTTGGAAGGACAAACCTCCATTAGAGGTTTAGATATGTGCGCCGCTCCTGGTGGTAAGTCAATTCTTCTTTCTGAGATTATTGGCGACAGAGGTTTTTTGGTATCGAATGAAATATCCAAACAACGAAATGCAATCCTCAAAGAGAATCTAATTAAATGGGGAGCAGCAAATACAATCGTTACTTGCAACGAGCCATTGGCTTTTGAAGAGACTTCCGAGTTCTTCGATATTGTGCTTATTGACGCTCCCTGCAGTGGAGAGGGAATGTTCAGAAAGGACGAAGTAGCTCGAGAAGAATGGTCGTTGTCAAACGTTGAAATGTGCGCGACTCGTCAACGCGACATTTTGGAATCTGCCATGCAGGCCACGGCTCCGGGAGGGTACCTAATCTACAGCACCTGCACGTTCGCTGACCAAGAGAACACAGAGCAATGCAAGTTCATCACAGATTCAGATGAATGGCGCGGAGTGTTTTTTGATTCTATTTCTTTTGAGAATGTAATAAGCGAGAAAACAGAGGCGTATCAGTGTTTCCGTTTTTTACCACATAAAGTAAAAGGAGAAGGATTTTTCACAGCTGTTTTCCAAAAAGCAGGTCAGTCTGAAGGTCGCGCCACGCGTCGAGGACCACGCAACGATTATTTCCGCGCGCCTTCGCGCAAAGAACTTGACGCCATTCATAAACTCTTTCCTTCGGAATCAGATCATATTATTTCTAAGAATAATGAATTGTTTAGACTGCCATGTGAGTATGAAACGTTCTCTTACTTATTAGGAAAGCTTTTTATTACAAAACCTGGATTGCTTTTGGGAGAACTTATTCGTGAAGACATAATCCCGGCGCATGATATTGCAATGTTACCGAATGAATGTTCGGTTTACCCTACGATTGAAGTCGATGAAGCAACTGCTTTAAGCTATCTACGAAAGGAAGACATTAGAATAGAAACGCCCATCATAGGATGGGCGCTCCTGACTTTTAAAGGAGTCAACCTTGGGTGGATTAAAGTTCTTAAAAACAGAGTGAACAATTATTATCCAAAAGAATGGAAGATTAGGATTTCCTAGATCTCCAAGATTTTGAACTCTGTTCTTCTATTGAATTGGTGTTCTTCATCAGAGCATTTTACATCATTCACACAACGATTCAGCAATTGGGTTTCACCGTATCCTTTTCCTACAAGTCTTGATGCATCAATGCCTTGAGAGATGATGTATTTAACTGCGCTCTTAGCACGGGCATCAGATAGCTTCAAGTTATAGGCGTCACCTCCTCGGGCATCCGAGTGAGAACTCAACTCTATTTTCATTGTTGGGTTATCCTGAAGAATGCGCACAAGTTTATTTAATTCGATAGCGGCATCAGAACGAATATCAGATTTTCCGTAGTCATAGTAGATATTGTCAAGACGCACTACAGTGCCCTTTTCGAGTTTGAATAATCTGAAGTCGGTTGTGATTACTTTGTTTGTTGCATTTATAGTGCTCGCGTCTTTGGTGAGTAGTACGTATTCGTCTTTATATGCTTCAAGAATATATTTCTTGTTTTCTTCTAAAGCGAATTTGTAAGTTCCTTCGGCACCAACAATTAGGGAATCAAGTTGGTTTCCTTTTTCATCGCGAAGACGTATTGTAGCGCCTGCTGCTGGCGATCCATCAATATCATAGAGCACTTTACCAATAGCAAGAAAGTCTATTTTTTTCAGCATTATTGGAGGAGCAACAAAATCTGTAAGTCTTGGATTGGTGGTGATTTCAGTACTTCCATGTTCATAGTCTTTCTTCTCACCGTCAATTTTTACAACAGGTTTGTAAGGAGCTGTAATGGTATAATAACCATCCTTATCAGTAAAGGTTTGCACAACAGAACTATCATCATTAGTAATAGTCACCAAAGCGTTTGGTATAGTTTTCAAGCTTGCCATGTCCACTACAGACCCTTTAATGTTGATGCTATCGGGAGGACTTATTCTAAATTCATAAATATCATCATCTCCTTTTCCACCGGGACGATTGCTACAGAAATATCCGGCAATTTCATCTTTGAAAAGAACAGTACCGAAGTCATCATATCGGCTATTAACTGGGTAGCCAAGATTTTCAGGCAAAGCGCCATCTTGAAGCTTAATGTAATATTGATCTAATCCTCCTAATCCCAAATGACCATTCGAAGCGAAATAGAGCGTTGTGTCATTACTAATAAAAGGAAATACCTCATCACCTTTTGTGTTGATTAGAGCGCCCATGTTAACTGGTTCGCGCCAAGCCTCACCATTTCTTTCGCAATAGAAAATGTCCATTCCACCAATGGTTCCGGGCATATTACTAGCGAAGTAAATTCTTTTTCCATTACTAGAAAGTGTGGGGTGTTGGATTGTATATTCTTTGTTGTTATATGGAAATGGAGTTAAGTTTTCTAGTTCTCCACCCTCAGCTTTGCCCATATAAATACCTAGAAGAAGTTTACCTTCTTTTGATTTCTGCACATTTCCTTTAAGGACATTATTTCTTGTGAAATAAAGCATGTTATCAGAAGGAGAATAACTCACGGTTCCTTCGTGGAAACGGGTATTGA
>JBIIBU010000233.1:0-3572 GCA_044239235.1 Flavobacteriales bacterium | reverse complement strand
AGCGAGTGAACTATCTTTTGCAATAGTTGCTTCGTAGTTGTTTAGGTAAGGCTGATCATTCCAAATATAACTACGACCGGCGCCGACACCTAGTCCTCTCGCCGACGAGAAAATTACTTTGCCAGAAGTATAGAATCCAACAGCGAAATCTGAAGTAGGACTATTAACTTCAGAATTCGTAATGGTAAACATTGTAGAATCTTTTTTCAAACGATTGGCGAAATCAGGCATCGCGATATATCTAGCTGCAATAGGATCATTAGCATTTATCATCACTATTCTATCGTACACATCTACGGCTTCGCGATATTTTCCTTGAAGTTTATAAATGTCGGCAAGCGCGTGTAAATCTGTTAGTGATACGTTTGGAAAGCCGGCCAGTTGTTTCAAGTGACTCTCTGCTTTTTCATAACTACCAAGCTTTACTTCGCAGTCAGCCGCAAGTCTAAGTGTGGTCGTATCGTTGGCGTATTTCGGACTACTCAGGATATCGTTGTAGATATCAGATGCAGATCTGAAATCGAATGCTTCGTAGAATCCTGCTGCAACTTTGAGCTTTGCTTTTTGAGCAGCCATGGGCATTGCGCAGAAGGCAAGAGCGATCACAAGCATTACATTATAGAGTATTCTTTTCATCTTTTCTAGTTGAGTGGTGTGTGATATAAATTAGAAGTAACGAGGAGAAACTTCGCCTTTATATCCTTTTCCAAAGTCATAGCCGAGCATTACTTCATGACTACCTGATGTATATCTTCCGAGGTCAGAGGTCACATAGTCGTAGGCATATCCAAATTTCAATTTGTTGTTTATCTCATATTGAACAAGCGCGCCAACCGCGTCATTCCAGCGATACATAGCACCAATCCAGAATTTATCATACAACATGAAGTTTGCTGTAATGTCCATTCCTGGAGGCGCTCCATCTACTGCCTTTAATAGAATTGTTGGTTTGAATTTTACATAGTAATTCAAATCCCATACATATCCAGCAATAAGGAATCCGTGGATTTTTTCTTTGTTGCCGCTAAAGTTTGGAAGTTCACCTTCAAGTAATTTATTCTGCAAGAGTCTAGGCATACTCAATCCAACGTACCATTTTTTGCTATACCACATAGCTCCGAAACCGAAGTTTGGTAATGGTTTCGCGCTGATGTTATTGGCAAACGTGAGGTCACCATCTACAACAGGATTTAAATCAAGAAGATTTGCACTGAATAAATTCAAACCTGTTTTTAAACCAAATGCGAGTTTTGATTTTGCAAAGAATATGCGGTAACTCACGTCAGCGAAAACAGATGTTTGACTTACAGGTCCGTGTTTGTCGTTGATTACGCTTCCACCTATACTCAATGCTTCAAAGCGAAGAGGAGCATGGGCGGTAATTGTTTGCGTAACTGGAGCACCATCGAATTTCACCCATTGTGAACGATGGATTCCAACAAGACTTAGACGGTCTGCGCTTCCGGCATACGCGGGATTAATGCTCAAAATATTGAACATGTATTGCGAGAACATCGGATCCTGCTGTGCGAAAGAGCGCATGTTGATTAGCATCAACACAGCTAGAATGAGAAGTGAATTTTTCTTTAACATGCGCTTATCGTTTTAAGTAAACAAATCCTGTGAATGCATTTTCGTCATTTCCTAAATCTAGGATGTAGTAGTATGTTGAAACAGGCAAGTCCTCGCCGATTGTAGCAGCGTGAAATGATTTACCATCCCAATCATTCATGTAAGGCGCAGCTTCAAATACTTGAGTTCCCCATCTATTGAATATTTTCAATGAGTGATTTGGATAGCTCTCAAGATTTGGTATAAAGAAGATATCGTTTACACCATCACCATTTGGTGAGAATGCATCTGGTATCTCTATTGTCAAACAGTCTTCAAGTATGAATGAAATCGTGTCAGTTGTTATACCACATTTTCCATTTTCAACCGTCCACATTATAGTGTTACCGACGTCCATAAGTGGAACAATTATTTCACCAATGGTTGATACATATGAATCTGCCATAGTGGTATCTCCCAATTCTATTGGACCTTCCAACACTGTCCACCACGCAGTCGCAGGTGTATCAACTGCCGTTGCGTTCAAGTTGAATGGAGTGAAATCATGATCACAAATTATTTCACTTTCACCAGCGTATGCTGCTGGTAATTCAGGGTCATAAACTGTGAATGTGATATCATCAGAAGAAATTCCGCATGCTCCATTGTCTACTGTCCAAGTGAATGTGGTAACCCCTAATGGGAATCCGTAAACAATACTGTTATGGAATGTAGAATCAGTAAAGTCGAAAATATCATCGTTGTATGTCCAATATCCTTCTGCAAGTCCTACTGCTACGCTCGCTGTCATAATCAATGAATCAGGAGCACCGCAGAATGTTTCGTCTAGTCCAGCGAATGCGGAGGCTATTGTGATGTCATTTACATAAACAGAAATCGTATCAGTTGTTATTCCATTTGCACAAGCTCCGTTGTCGATTGTCCAAACGAACAAGTGTTCATTCAATGGAATATTCGAAATCTCAGTAGTTGGGTTGTTGGCCTCAACTACAGTTCCAGTTGGATCGAAACTAATCGCCGTCCAAGTTCCTACCGCAGGGAACAATGGTACGTTGCCGGCCATCGTTGCATCCGTCAAGTTTTCGCAGAACCATTGGTCAGGTCCAGCGCTTGCATTTGGAGAAGTTGGATCATTCACTTGAATAATCATCGAGTCTGTTGTGCTGCCACAAGGACCATTTGATATTGTCCAAGTCAATGTGTAGATACCAATTTCAAGTCCTGAAATAGTAGTTAATGGATCATTTATATCAGCGATAATTCCACTAGTCAGCGCTCCATTTTGACCTTGTGCACTTGTGATACTCCATGTTCCGAATCCAGGGAATATCGCAGTATTTGCGGCAAGTGTTACGGATTCAGTTGGAGAACAAACGTAAACATCTTCTCCTGCATTAGCCGTAGGAGCTGTATTGTCATAAACTGAAATCACAACCTCATCCGCAGAATCATTGTTACAAGGACCGTTGTAGATGCTCCACTCGAGAGTATGAACACCAACAGCCAATGCGCACAAGCTAGCATTTGGATCATTCAAATCATCTAAAGAACCGAATGGAATTGATCCATTACCATTTACAGAAGATATGTAGGTCCAAGTTCCTGTTTGCGGATCAAGCACTGCAGTTGCATCAAGAGTGATACAGTCAACAGGTGTGCAAAGCGCCAAGTCCTGGCCTGCATTTGCAACAGGAGCATCTGGTGCAAAAATTCTTACCTCCATTGTATCAGTTGTAATAGAATTTGCACATGGACCATTGCTCACTGTCCAAACAAATATGTTGGTTCCAACTGACAATCCAGAAACATCCGTTGTAGCACTTGTTGGATCACTGATTACAGCAGTTCCTTGATACAACGTCCACAATCCTTCTGCAGGAATAGTAAGATCATTTCCAATTAAAGTTGTAGAGTTATTTGGGAAGCAGAACTCTTGATCAACACCCGCATCTGCTGGCAATTGACTTTCATCGTACACAAGAATTCTCACTGTATCAGTT
>JBIIBU010000206.1:0-3943 GCA_044239235.1 Flavobacteriales bacterium | reverse complement strand
AGGAGAAGAAAATCTATATAGAGAAGAGAAGTATGCAAAGATCTACGAGATCAACATGCTTCGTTGTATTTTCTGTGGTTTGTGCGAAGAGGCTTGTCCAAAAGAAGCAATCTTCCTTACAGATCGTATAGTGCCTTCTACTTTTAACCGTGGCGAATTTATTTATGGTAAAGACAAGCTTGTTGAAACCATGGAAAATCCGATTGACGTAACATTACGTCAAACTCCTGAAGTGCTAGATTTCAAGCATGACAAGAAGCACAAACACAACAAAACCTTTAAAGATAAAGTCCTTACAACTCCGAAGCATCACTAAGCTTCTGAATTGATAATACGTCACACTATGCTAACCGAATACGCTTTCTGGTTTTTATCCTTCCTAGCAGTGTTCAGCGCGCTTTACATGATTATTACAAAAAATCCTGTTTACAGCGTTCTCTCACTCATCCTGACTTTCTTTTCGATTGCAGGACATTACTTTTTGATGAATGCGCAATTTCTTGCTGCAGTTCATATCATAGTATATGCTGGTGCAATTATGGTCTTGTTCCTCTACGTCATCATGATGTTGAATCTTAATAAGATTGAAGAGGAAAAGAAATCCATTTTAATTAAAAGTCTCAGCGTTGTTGCTGCTTGTATACTAGGATTTGTTTTGCTAGCCGTGGCTCGTCGTACCGATGAGTTGACCGTGATTGCACAAATAACTAATGGTAATGCCGGCACTGTTGAGAATCTTGGAAAAGCACTTTACCGTGATTTCTTGTTACCATTTGAATTAGCGAGTGTGCTATTTCTTGGAGCAATGGTAGGTGCTGTTTATCTATCTAAAAAGGAGATTGCCTAATGGAAATACTTCACAATATTACAGTAAACCACTACCTCACTTTGAGCATAGTGTTGTTTGCGATTGGTGTATTCGGCGTCCTATTTCGTCGCAATGCCATCATCATGTTCATGTGTATTGAACTTATGTTGAATGCGGTTAACCTTGCGATGGTGACGTTCTCCAAAATGTGGGGCGACACTGATGCACAGGTATTCGTATTCTTCATCATGGTAGTGGCTGCAGCTGAAGTAGCTGTTGGTTTGGCAATTTTGATGATGCTATACCGCAACATGCACACTACTAGTACAGACGTTCTCGATAAACTTAAAGGATAAGAGCAAGAACATGGAAAAATTAGTATCACTCATTCCGCTATTTCCTTTAGTAGGCTTTCTCTACATTACTTTTTTGGGAAAAGGTCTTTCTAAAAATCTGATTGGAAGCATTGGCGCAGGCGCAATCTTCTTATCATTTGTAACATCAATTGCAGTATTTACAACTCAGTTGCACGGCGCAAATCCTACCATCGTAAAAGTGATGGATTGGATTACCGCTGGCACATTCGATATTGATATTGCATTTATCGTTGATCCACTTAGCACTATCTACTTGTTATTTATAACGGGTGTAGGTTTTCTAATTCACGTCTACTCTATCGGCTATATGCACGATGACGAAGGGTTCAATCGATTCATCGCTTATCTAAACCTGTTCGTATTCTTCATGCTTATCCTAGTATTAGGTGATAGCTATGTAACGATGTTCGTTGGTTGGGAAGGTGTTGGTCTTTGTTCATTCCTATTGATTGGCTTCTGGTATAAAGACATGAAAAATAATGATGCTGCTAAAAAAGCATTCATCATCAATCGTGTTGGTGACCTTGGTTTGATCCTCGGAATGTGTTTGATCTTCATGCACACTGGTTCATTGAAATACGACGATTTGTATATCACCAATAATGGAATAAGCAGCCTTCATGGTTGGGAACTTCACGCTGCAGCGATATTCTTGTTTATCGGTGCAATGGGTAAGAGCGCTCAAATTCCGCTTCACACTTGGCTTCCAGATGCGATGGCGGGTCCAACTCCAGTGTCTGCACTTATCCACGCAGCTACGATGGTTACGGCTGGTATCTACATGGTAGCGCGAAGCAGTGATCTTTTCTCTGCAAGTGATATCGCTAGTAACCTTGTAACATGGGTTGGTATGGCAACAGCTATTCTTGGTGCTACTATCGCACTCACACAAAATGATATCAAAAAAGTACTTGCCTACTCTACTGTCAGCCAACTTGGTTTGATGTTCGTCGCGCTTGGACTTGGTGCTTATAGCATTGCAGTATTCCACGTGATCACTCACGCATTCTTTAAAGCACTTTTATTCTTGGGTTCTGGTTCTGTAATCCATGGAATGGGTGGCGAACAAGACATTCGTAGAATGGGCGGTTTGAAAAAATACATGCCTACTACTCACATGACATTCTTGATTGGAACTATTGCTATTAGCGGTATTCCTCCACTTGCAGGTTTCTTCTCTAAAGATCAAATTCTAGCAAGTGCATTCGAGAATAACATGTTGATTTTCGTTCTTGGTTCATTAGTAAGTGCAATGACTGCATTCTATATGTTCCGTTTGTATTTCTTGACATTCCATGGAAAATTCAGAGGTACACATGATCAAGAACATCACTTGCATGAGTCTCCAAAAGTGATGAACTTGGACATAGCATGCACGTAACGCATTGGTTGGATCATTTCCTTGAAGACACTGTAGTAATGTCAATGGGATCAATGCACCTTTCTACTGAAATTGTTTTGATGCTTGTTGCTACCGTTGTTGCACTAGTGAGTTTCTATTATGCTTGGTTGAAATACAAGAAGAATGGAGAGCTTGCTTTGGAAGACAAGCAAATCAAATCATCAACTCATTTGACTTTAGTAAACAAATACTATATCGATGAATTGTATGACACGATCATTCGCAAACCGCTTGATGCAATCAGTTCGTTCTTCAGTTCAATATTCGAACATCAAATCGTAGATGGACTTGTGCGTCAAGTATCGCACATTCCAGCAGGTTTGGGAAGCGCATTGAAACTAGTTCAAAATGGAAAAGTAGCAGTATACATTCTGATGATGATCATCGGTTTGATTGCTATTCTATTCACTTTGATGTAATAAATAAAAGACTTAACCACTTACAGTACTAACTGTTAAGAGACCACTATACCGCATGTTGACAATTGCACTAATCGCTATTCCGTTGCTAATGTCTGGAGCCATTTTCCTACTTGGTTCTAAGATGGCACGTACTCTGGCACTAGCCACTTCATTGGTTCAGCTCGCCCTCACTGGTGTTGCATTTTGGCAATTTAACCAAGGCCAAAACGCATTACTAGAATTCGATCAAGGATGGATCGGACCATTGGGAATTCACTATCATTTCAAATTGGATGGCATTAGCTTAATGCTTGCTCTCCTTTCTGGAATTGTGAGCCCACTGATTATCTATTCTTCATTCACCAAAACATTTAAGAATCCACATATTTTTTATGGATTAATAATGATGATGATTGGTGCAATGATGGGCGCATTCACTGCGGCAGATGGACTTTGGTTTTACATCTTCTATGAAATTGCATTGATTCCAATCTACTTCCTTATCCTCAATTGGGGACAAGGCGAGCACAAAGCTGCAATCACTTTGAAGTTCTTTGTGTACACTATTTTTGGTAGTTTGTTCATGCTTGTTTCATTGCTTTATGTATACCAACATACAGCGCCACATTCATTTGCATTTGCAGATTTGTATGAAGCAGGACGCACACTTTCGGGTGTTGAACAAGGATTTGTTTTCGCTGGATTGTTTATCGCATTCGCAGTGAAAATGCCAATCTTCCCATTTCATACTTGGCAGCCTTCAACATATAATGCAGCTCCAACTGCAGGTACAATGTTGCTTGCAGCAATCATGTTGAAAATGGCTACTTATGGTTTGATTCGTATCGCACTTCCAATGGTTCCAACCGGTGTTGCTGATTACGGAACATGGGCAATGGTATTATCTGTTGCAGGTATTGTTTACGCTTCTTCAGTTGCTATCGCACAAAAGAAA
>JBIIBU010000205.1:0-3950 GCA_044239235.1 Flavobacteriales bacterium | reverse complement strand
TCGTTTTACAAAATAGATAACTGGGATATTCCTGAAGGATATCTGTGTCCACCGATTCCGGGACGTGCTGAATATATTCATCGTGTGGCGGAACTGATCGAGGGAAAGAAGGATGCGCGTGTGTTGGATGTGGGTATTGGCGCCAATGCGATTTATCCGATCATCGGTATTTCAGAGTACGGTTGGAACTTTGTTGGTTCTGATATCGACACCGTTGCCCTTGAATCAGCTGCAAAGATTATTGACGGAAACCCCCGTCTGAAGGGTAAAGTAGAATTGCGTGAGCAAAAAGATTCTACTAAAATATTTGAAGGCATTGTGAGTCCATACGAGTATTTCGACTTGGCGATTTGCAATCCACCGTTCCATTCATCTTCAGAAGATGCGTCGTTTAGTTCTTTGAGAAAAAGAAAAAACCTCGGCATCGACGCCTCAAAACCACTTCGCAATTTCGGCGGACAAAACAACGAGCTATGGTGCGAAGGCGGAGAAGAGTTCTTCATCCACAACATGGTTCTAGAAAGCCAAGGCTTCAAAGCAAGAATAGGTTGGTTCTCGACACTAGTCTCTAAAGAAACGACGCTACGCGCGGTGTTTAGAGCCTTGAAAAAAACCAAGTGTCAAGAAGTAAGAAAAATGGATTTTAGCATCGGTCAAAAAAATACCCGAGTGATAGCCTGGAGGTTTTAGTTTTTCTATAAATCTCACGCTTGTCCTGCTGTTTAAGCGCGAATTTCCTGCAGCTCTCTTTATTATGTGCCGATTGCGCGCGGTGTACTCGCTAGCGCTCGTGTGTAACCCTGCGGGTGTGATTCTCGCTCGTGCTCGGGTAGAGATGCTCAGGGCGCGCTATTGCGCGCATTAGCCTGGTACAAATCCATAGATTTTAGTGTACGCATCAGCGCGCGAAAGCGCGCCATGGGTATTTCCACCCGAGCCCCAGGCGAGGTTCACTCCCGCACATGCGGATTACACACCCGAAGGGTTACACCCCGGAGCGATAGCGAAGGGTACACTTTTGCGCGGCGACGGCAGTATCGATAGAAGAACTGCAAAAACATCCGCGCAAAAAAAAGACTTCCACTTTAGGAAGTCCATTTTTTTAGAGTAAAACTCTCATATCACCAAACAAACCACAATTTTAATTGCTATTGGAGAAGGATTCGAACCTTCACGAGGCGGTTTGGATTTGTGGATAAAATCTCCTGCAAAATTTTATCCTCATCTCTTTTTCCCGAGCTCCTCACCCCAGTTTTAGTGAGGCATGAATACCAGTTTCATCATCCAACAGGTCCATAACAACTTCAAAACACTATCAAAACTTCCAAAAATTTTCCTTACAAATTCTTGTGTGAATTCTCTTATGAATTCTATTGATTTTTCCGTTACAAAAATACTAATGTGATTGAAAGTTGACTAAATAAGCAGTAAAATGGCATAAAAAATACATTCGTGATAGTAAAATGTATTTTTCATTGATGAAATGATAATTTCATTCCTATTTTTGACTTATGAATTATCAAATTGACAACACCGATATCAAGATTTTAAACATCTTGACCCAAGATGCTTTCGTTCCGTTCACCGAAATCGCTAAAAAAGTGAATGTTGCTCCCGGAACGGTGCATGTGCGCATGAAGAAAATGGAAGAGGCGGGCATCGTCAAAAAGCCTCATTTGCAAATCGACCTCGCAGCGATGGGCTGGGATATCACAGCCTTCATAGGCGTTTTCCTAGCAAAAAGCGAATCCTACTACAAGGTCATCCGCGAACTCCAAAAGATCCCCGAAGTCCTAAGCTGCCACTATACCACTGGGACGTACTCGCTGTTCCTCAAAGTGCAATGTAGAGATACAAGACACCTCAGAGATGTCTTGTCGGATAGAGTACAGAAGATTGAAGGGATTGCGCGCACTGAAACCTTAATCTCTTTAGAGGAAAGTTTTGCGCGGGAGCTGAAGCTCTAAAGAGATGTGTACGCGCGGATTTCCTGCAGTGCTCTTGATTATGCGCCGATTGCGCGCGGTGTAACTCGCTAGCGCTCGTGTGTAACCCGCATGTGCGGGGGTGAACCTCGCTTGGGGCTCGGGTCTAAATGCATTGGGCGCGCTGCTGCGCGCAGTTGCCTAGAACAATTCCATAGATTTTTGTGTACACATCAGCACGCGAAAGCGCGCCATGGGCATCTGGACCCGAGCACGAGCGAGGATCACACCCGAAGGGTTCCACATCCCGCGTAAGCGGGATTACACCGCGCGCAATCGTTACTCAATCAAAAGAACTGAAATAACTCCGCGCGTACACTGCGGTGCTGCAAAAAAGCCCTATTTTTGCACCCCGACAGCCTTTGAGGGTAAAGAGAGCAACATATGAAAAACATCCGCAACTTCTGTATTATCGCGCACATTGACCATGGTAAATCTACCTTGGCGGACCGACTGCTTCAGGTTACTGGCACTATTGATAGCCGTAAACTGGTGGCGCAGACGTTGGATGATATGGATCTTGAGCGTGAAAAGGGGATCACCATTAAGGCGCATGCGATTCAAATGCAGCATAAGCATAACGGAACGCAGTACACGCTGAACCTTATCGATACTCCTGGTCACGTTGACTTTAGTTACGAGGTGTCGCGCTCTATCGCTTCTTGCGAAGGAGCACTTCTTATCGTTGACGCTACGCAAGGTATTCAAGCGCAAACGATCTCGAATCTTTACTTGGCACTCGAGAATAATCTTGAAATCATCCCTGTTCTTAATAAACTCGATCTTCTTAACGCTGAACCGGAATTGGTGAAAGATCAAATCGTTGACCTTATTGGTTGCGATCGTGATAGCATCCTTGCGGTGAGCGGAAAAACGGGTTGGGGTGTTGATACCGTTCTTGAAGCGATTTGCGAACGCATTCCAGATCCAAAAGGCGATGAGAATGCACCTTTGCAAGCGATGGTGTTTGACTCGGTATTCAACTCTTTCCGTGGAATCATCGCTTACTATCGAGTAGTAAACGGAACCATTCGCAAAGGAGATAAAGTGAAATTCATGAGTACTGAAACAGTCTACGAGGCTGATGAGGTGGGCGTTTTGGGACTTGATTTATTGCCTCGCAAAGAAGTGAAAGCGGGTGACGTAGGATATATTATTAGCGGAATCAAGACGGCTTCTGAAGTAAAAGTGGGGGATACGATTACGACAGTAGCGAACCCTTGTTTGGAAGCGGTGAAAGGATTTACAGATGTGAAACCAATGGTATTCGCTGGATTGTATCCAGTAGATACTGATCAATACGAGGAACTTCGTGCGTCGATGGAAAAGCTTCAGCTGAATGATGCTTCTCTTGTATTCGAACCTGAAAGTTCTGCTGCACTTGGCTTTGGATTCCGTTGCGGATTCTTGGGCATGTTGCACATGGAGATTATCCAAGAGCGTTTGGAGCGTGAGTTCAACATGACGGTGATTACGACCGTTCCCAACGTTAGTTATTTTGTTTACACCACGAAAGGAGATAAATACGAAATCCACAATCCAAGTGAGTTGCCTGATCCTGGGAAGTTGGATTACGTGGAAGAGCCGTATATCAAGGCGCAGATCATAACGAAGAGTGAATTCACTGGATCGATTATGACGATGTGTATTGAGAAACGTGGTTTCTTGACGGGGCAGATTTATTTGACAGCAGACCGTGTTGAATTGACATTTGAGATGCCGTTGGCAGAGATTGTTTTTGACTTCTACGATCGTTTGAAAACGATTTCGAAAGGATATGCATCATTCGATTATTTCCCATTGGGTTATAAGCAGAGTGATTTGGTGAAGTTGGATATTTTGTTGAACGGTGAGCAGGTGGATGCCTTGTCGGCGTTGATTCACAAGGATCACGCGTTTGATTTAGGAAAACGTATTTGTGTCAAACTTCGCGAGTTGATACCGAGACAGCAATTCGAGATTGCA
>JBIIBU010000329.1:0-3959 GCA_044239235.1 Flavobacteriales bacterium | reverse complement strand
ATCACCAATCGTTCGTGCGATTGATGCTTTGTCAAATAGAGATTTGGATTATGTAACAGCCATTGATATCACTTCAACTGGCACATTGACAGGTTCTCCTGTAAGCGTAGTTCCTACTTCAGGTTCTGCAACCTACTCTAGCATTGTTCACACTGCTTTTGGTATTGGTCGTCAACTTACTGCTACCTCAGGAGCATTGAGTGTGGTGAGTAATACATTTAATGTAATTACACTTGTAGCTGCATGGGATTTCACAGGAGAAAATACTCTTGCTACTTCTGCAGCTGAGGTGTATGATGCATTGTTGGATAACTCAGCTTCTCAAAACCTTTTGACTAGAGGGGCAACTGCTGCTGCGAGTGCTGGAGCGAATAGCTTTAGAACAACAGGTTTCTCGAACAATGGAATTTCAACAGCGAATACGGATTATTTCCAATTTACACTTGCTCCATCGACTGGAAATGCACTTTCACTTTCTACAATTGATGCTCGCCTGGCTGGTACAGCTTCTTATGTTGTAAGTCCTGGTGTTTCTAGCCAATTCGCATATAGCTTGAATGGTACAACATTCACATTGATTGGTTCTGCAGAAGTTCATACTGCAACTCCTGCAACATTGACTCAAATTGATCTTTCAGGCATCAGTGCTCTTCAGAACGTATCAACTGGAACTATAACTTTCCGTTTTTATGCTACCGGTCAAACTACTACTGGTGGTTGGGGCTTTACATCATCGGCAGCAGGAGTTTACGGACTTTCAATTGGAGGTTCAGTTGCTCCAGTAGATTGCAACGACAATACTGCTTGTAACTACAATGCTCTTGCAACAGGCGCTACACAGTGTCAATATGCAACAACTACATATTACATCGACATTGATGGTGACGGTTATGCGTCAGGAACTATTCTAGCTTGCGCTCCAAGTGCAGGATATACAACAACTGTTTTACCAACCACAGACTGCAATGATGCAAGTGCCGCGGCAAATCCAGGCGCTACAGAAATTGCATGTGATGGAATCGACAATAACTGTTCTGCAGGTATCGATGAAGGAAGCATCACAGGTTGTCAAGATGCTTTGGCTTCTAACTACAACTCTGCAGCGACTTGCCCGGGTAATTGCACATATTCTGGTTCTTTCACTCCTGGTAACTTAGTAGTTTCACGCATGGGTGCTGGAACAGCTTTCCCAATTGGCTCTACAACATACCAAGTATTCCTTGAGCAAATGACTCCTGCTGGAACTGCGGTTTCTACATTGCCTATGCCAACTGTTGGAGGAACTCGCTTGACTCAAGCTGCTTCATCAACGGCTGAAGGATTTATCACACGCACTCCTGATGGAGAAGCAGTTGTATTCGCAGGTTACGACGCTGCTGTAGGCAGTGCTCTTACTGGTAATGCACGTGTGGCAAACATTGTTGATTTGAACTATACTACTTCAAGATTATTTAGCTCTTCAACGCTTTATTCAGGAACAACAAACTTCCGTTCTGCTGTAAGTGATGGAACAAACGCTTGGACTGCTGGTTCTGGTGTTGGTATTCATTACGCAACTAGTAGTGCAGCTACGTTGATTTCAAATGCAATCACTAATACACGTGTTGTAAATATCTTCAATGGTGATCTTTATTTCTCTACAGGTGCAGGTACTCCTGGTATCTACAAAGTAGGAACTGGATTACCAACATCTACTACGTCAAATACTACTTTAGTTGCTACTGGCGCAGGATCTAGTCCTTATGACTTTGTATTCTCTCCTGATGGTAACACTTTGTATGTTGCAGATGATAGAGCTACAACTTCTGGTGGTGTTTACAAATACACTTTTGATGGATCAGTTTGGACACAAGCTGCTCAATTCTACTTGGGTGCATCTTATCCAGCTGCTAGCTCAGTGCTTGTAGATTTCTACACGTATGCTCAACCAAAAATTTATGTTGTAGCTCGTTTGAACACGAACTCACAATCCATCGTTGCATCATTTGATGATAATGGCGCTACAGGAACAGTGAATCCAACCTTGACTACTATTTCCACATCTCCTGAATTTACAACTTACCGTGCTATCGAGTTCGCTCCATGTGCTGGTCAAGTTTGGTATGCAGATGCTGATGGTGATTCTTATGGTAATCCATTGGTAACGCTTACAAATTGCACGCAGCCTTACGGTTATGTTTCTAACTCACTAGACTGTAACGATGCTTCTGCAAACGCGTATCCTGGTGCTACAGAAATTTGTAACGGTGGTGACGATGATTGTGATACAACCATCGACGAGGCATGTATCAACGTAGCCGCGAACAACAACCGTTCAACTCCAACAGTAGTTAATGCTCCTAACTATCCTTCATGTTTGAATATTTCAGGAAATCTTGCTGCTGCGACACCGGACGTAGTAGGAGAGGGCGCTGATCTATGGTACCGCTTTACTGCTTCAAGCAATGCGGCTCGTATCACAGTAACAGGTTCTACTGCAACCAATACGTTGATTGAAGTTGAAGACAACTTGGGTAATACAGTAGGTTCTATTGAAAATGCTTCATCTTCAAATGGAAACGAAATTTATCTAACGGAAGGTTTGACAATCGGTCAGCAATACTGGGTAGCAGTTCGCAACGCAGGTGGTGTTGCAGGAACGTTCTCAGTTTGCATTCAAGCACTAGGAGCTTCTACATGTGATAATGGTCCTAGCTTCAGCACAATGTGTAATTCATTCAAAGCAGCTTGGAGAGGAACATCTTCTTATTCAGCTGTATTTACGAGTGTGACTGATCCTTCTAATACATACACGTTCTCATCTACAACTGGTACGTTTATGCCACTTGCATCATTTGTACCTTCAGTGACAAACACTGCGGTTGGTGGATTGCAATATGGTCAAAGCTATACTGTGCAAGTGACTGCTGTTTATACATTGGCTGATGCAGCTGGAAACGTTGGAGTATATACTGCAGCGCCTTTGGCTCCAACTTGTACAATTACAATTGGAAGTCAACCAACGATTAACCTTTCTAGCGCTTATGCTAGTTCTGGTCCTGGTAATAACGCACGCAAGCCAAACTGGTATATTTCAACGAACCAATTCTTGTGCGCAGTAGTTAGCTACAACTGGATGTTTATCCCAGTTGATCCTAACACGAATGAAGTATTGACATCTGAATTGACTACGGTTTATAATTCAGTAACAAGCACTCGTTTCATGCAATTGAACTCTACAAATATCCCAGGTTTGACTTACGGTAAGCGCTACAGAGTGCATGTTCAGCCAGTATTTGCTTACGGTAATGGTACTTATGATATGAGTTCTGAATTGTATATTCAAATGATTTCTAGCGGTGGAATGGCAGTTGAAGGCGACAATACAGCTGCTGTATCAACACGCTCTTTCGTTGTTGAATCAAATGAGGCAACTTCAATTGCGGTTTATCCAAACCCAAGCAATGGCGAGGTGTTCAACTTGAATGTTTCTGGCATTGCAGAAGGTCTTTGGGAAATGAGCATTCTTGATATACAAGGAAAAGAGGTAATGAATGGTCAATTGATTTCTGAAAATGGAATTAATACAATGGTTGTTCCTACCACTAAGTTGACTGCTGGAATTTATATGATTAACTTAACTAACGGTGTTGAGATCCTCTCAACTCGCTTGGTAGTTAGATAGTTTGGTAGTGTGCTAGTACGCTAGTGTGCTAGAGTTAGAATATTAGAGGGATAGAAAATAGATTATAGTCTAATAGAGTGAAATGGTAATTTAGGATAATAATCCATCAACCATTAGCCATCATCCCTCAGCCATTATAAAAGGTTCCGTCCCGCGAATAATCACGGGACGGAACCTTTTTGCTTTCGCACTTTCCCCATTTTCCCGTTTCCCCATTTTCCCGTTTCCCCATTTTCCCGTTTCCCCATTTTCCCGTTTCCCCATTTCCACGTTTTCCCATTTTTTTACTATCTTG
>JBIIBU010000203.1:0-3969 GCA_044239235.1 Flavobacteriales bacterium | reverse complement strand
TTTCATTTAATCCAAGAATATTTGAGGTATTCAAATACAATCTAGTTCCTCGAATTGGAGCAGTGAATTGTGTACCCGAATAAATAATATCGGCCATTTGATCACCGTTAACATCTCCAATAGCTGCACTTGACAGATAAGCGCCAATTAGCGAATCTGCTTCTAAGAAATTATTAAATCCAAGGTTCGAATATATTCTACAAACAACACCGTTAGGTCCGCCTCCAGGCATACTTCCAATTACGAACACATCTAGATCATTGTCATTATCAAAATCTGCTAATCTAACTGCTCCGACAAAAACAGGTGCAAATGGAGTTCCTATTAGTTCTGAAAATATTCCTGCTCCATTATTGAGATAAAGCTTCGTCATTATGCCTGAACCTGAGGTACCACAAATAAGAAAATCCTTATCACCATCCCCATCAATATCGCCAATAGCAATATCTGAATCTCTTGCACCATCGATTGCTGATGAATTATTTATACTAAATGTACCATTGCCATTATTCGTATATAAAATTGTAGTTATTTGTCCTGAGCTATTCTGACCGCAGTTAATAAGATCTAAATCTCCATCATTTTCCATGTCAATAAACCTTACAGCACCCCATTTTAGGTTGGTGAAAATTGAATTTGCTTGTGCTGTAAAGACTCCAGAGCCATTATTTAAATAAAGTTTAGTCACCGGCAACCCTGTGATATTTTGCCCAGTTACAATAATATCAATGTCACCATCACCGTCTACATCACCAACATCATTATTTCCTCCCATCATAGTTTCAAAGTTATTACCCGTAGCCAGCGCGAATACCCCTAATCCGTTGTTGAAGTAGAGATCTGAACTGTTTGATGCAGTTGGTTCGCCTGTAATAAATACATCTAAATCACCATCGTTATCAGCATCAAAAAAATTTACATCACCATCAAAAACATCTTGAAACGGATCGCTCGTCGATGGTGAAAAATTACCACTTCCGTCATTCAGAAATAAAGTAGTTAAGATAGGCCCTCCTTTACCAGTAATGAGAACATCCTTATCGCCATCATTATCAACATCAGCAAAAGCCATCGCTCCAACATCTGCGTCTTGAAATGTCTGTGTTGTGTCTTGTTGAAAATTGATGGATTGTGAAAATCCTATTGTCGATACGAATAAGCATGTTAGAATCAAGTAATTTTTTTTCATGTTGTATTTTTTAAAGTTGTTTGTTCAATAATGTTTGCTAACTCCCTCATTGCCGCACTCCAGCTGCGGTTATCAACCCAAAACAGGTCGGCTAACCGCACCTTTCTTATTTAAACATTTATAATCGTTTAAAAATGTTGAAATGCTTATCGGCTTTGGGAGCTAAATGTAGTTAATTGTCTTCTCGCGAATATATCGAATGATTGAGTAGATCAAAAGAGAAAACCCGCAAAAGGGCTGAAAATACCCTCTTGGTGGGAGGTGTTTTATGCAAGTATTGGCTGTTGGCTTTTGGCCGTTAGCTTTTGGCTATTAGCGTTAGGCTGTAAGCTATAGGCCTTAGGTCAAGCCCTGAAGGGGCGCATTATGCTAGATCTATTCCGAATATTGCCAGGCAACACAGAAATAGCATTCATTTCCCCAAAAACAAAAAACCCTCTCCGATGGAGAGGGTTTTTCTTTTTTATCTAAATCAGTCTTTTAAACTGAAGCTTTCACTGTTGGTGCTGCGGCCATGATCTCTTCATTTGCAAACTCTTTGAATTTCTCAAAGTTGTTTACAAACTTCTCAGCCAACTCATTTGCTTTCGCATCATAAGCTGCTTTATCAGCCCATGTGTTGCGTGGGTTCAACAACTCAACTGGAACATCTGGACAATCCGTTGGCATCGACAATCCGAACACTTCATGTGTTTCGTAATTCACACTATCCAACTTACCTTCCAAAGCAGCTGTAATCATAGAACGTGTGAAGCGCAATTTCATACGCTCTCCTGTTCCATAAGAACCTCCGCTCCATCCAGTGTTGATCAACCAAACTTTAGCACCACTTTCATCAATTTTCTTTCCTAACATCTCTGCATACTTCGTAGGATGCAATGGAAGGAACGGCGCACCAAAGCACGCACTGAAAGTAGTTGTTGGCTCTGTGACACCCGCTTCTGTTCCCGCAACCTTAGCAGTGTAACCGCTAATGAATTGGTACATTGCTTGGCCTTTGCTCAATCTGCTGATTGGAGGCAATACACCAAAGGCATCACATGTAAGGAAGAATATATTTTTTGGAATTCCACCCATGCTAGGATCCATCACATTATCAATGTGGTGAATTGGATAGCTCACACGAGTGTTTTCTGTTCTCTCTTTATCTGTATAATCAGGAGTCACTCCATCTTCATCAAAGCCGATGTTCTCGAGAATAGCACCAAACTTAATCGCGTCGAAAATTTGTGGTTCTTTTTCGCGAGTAAGATCAATGGTCTTCGCATAACATCCACCTTCAAAATTGAAGACAGTTGAATCTGTCCATCCGTGCTCATCATCTCCAATAAGGCGACGATTTGGGTCAGACGACAATGTTGTCTTACCTGTTCCCGAAAGACCGAAGAATACCGCTGTATCGCCGTCTTTACCAACGTTTGCCGAGCAGTGCATGCTCAACGCGCCTTTGTCTTGTGGCATTACATAATTTAACACAGTGAAAATACCTTTCTTAATCTCACCAGTATACCCAGTACCACCAATGATGGCCATGCGCTTCGTAAAATCAAGAATTGCAAAATTGTGTTGGCGTGTTCCATCAATCTCTGCATCCGCCATGAAACCTGGTACACAGATGACATGCCAATCAGGCTTGATTGTTTCCAACTCCTCAGCCGTTGGGCGAAGGAACATATTGTATGCAAACATGTTGCTCCAAGGTGTCTCGGTTACAACACGCACATTCATTCTGTAGCGAGGATCTGCACAAACATAAGCGTCGCGAACATATACATCTCTTCCAGTGAGGTAAGATTGCATGCGCTCAAACAAACGATCAAATTTCTGCGAATCGAAAGGAATATTAAACTGACTCCACCATACAGTGTTTTCAGTAATAGCATCTTTCACAATGAATTTGTCTTTTGGAGATCTACCTGTGAACTCACCGGTATCAATGGCTAAAGCGCCACTGTCAGCTAGGACACCTTGACCTAATGCCAAAGTTTCTTCTACCAATTCCGCTGGATGTAAGTTCCAGTAAGCGGTAGCGATGTTTTTCAAACCTAAATAATCAAGGTTAGCCCCTTCGGGCTTCTTTCCAATATGATTCATTCTTTTTTGTTTGGTTCGACTATCATTGAGTACGACGCAGCAAAGTTACGAAGTCCAAAGGCAAGATTGACTGATTTTTGTTTCCCTCTAAGTGTAGATTTAACACTAATCAAACAAATATCACTTGAAATATGCTTTGGCTTCCTTCTGATAATCAGTTGATTTCAAGTTTCCCTTGAGCACTTTTGGAGCTTTAATTCCATCATATAATATTACTCCACACAATAGATCCTGCGTATTTCTTTGGAGTCTAAACAACTCCCCATTAGGCATTGGTAGAACAATTTCTGACATTTCGTAAAACCGGTAATTATACCCTTCAAATGGCGTGCTTTCAATGAATTGATTTGCATTCAGCTCAAAATTATCAATCTGCATGCGTTGGGTATCATCATTTTCATTGGCAGTAATTGCCACCAATTCTTCACTTGTTGGTGAAAAGAACAACACTTCCTTCACTTTGCCTGAATACTGAAAAACTGGCTTTGAGGGCTTACTAGGATTCGAAGCAACACTTCCACTATTGATAGTCCCTTCTGGAATAACTGTTTGTGGAGTCTGCGTTACGGAAGTGGAACTGCTTTGACCATTTGCTCCAGTGCTATCGGCCTTTACCTTATTGTCCTCTGCTGTTGGAGACGGAGAACCTCCACAAGCGGAAATAATGGCAATCATAAATGTGTATA
>JBIIBU010000019.1:0-15572 GCA_044239235.1 Flavobacteriales bacterium | reverse complement strand
CCTCATCGATGTACTGAGGCGCCTTATTTTTTTCATTGAAAGGATAATAAAACTCATTCAAGGTGCGAACTAACGCGTAATGATTGAGAATTTCTGGGTTCAAAAAAGGTACTTTATCCATACCGTGATCCATGTTAAATGTAATCACACTATCCATGACCAAAGGTTCTACATTCCAAGCTGGAGCATTTATTTTGTAGAAAATAGAAGCCACAATATCCGCAGCAAAGGTGCCCTTATGCTGTTCTTTTATTACTCCGCATCTTTCAGCAAAACTTTTTTCTTCTCTCAATTTTTCAAGAGGCTTTTCCTTCAAAACCTCTGTGCGACTTAGCATGGCACTATATTCAGCCATGAGTTCAACATAGGCTGCATTCTCCGTGTCGTCTAAAACGCGAATTGGTCGCGCGGCCAAATCATTAAATGAAACTTTAAATGAAATTCCTGCTTGAGGCAATGTGTTAGGATTCACAATAAAATCCCCCCATTTATTTGGGTTCGAACTTAGTCTCACACGATATTGACCTCGATGCGGAAATACTACATTACCGGAAAACAAACCCTCAGGATTAATAGGCAAATTGGCCAATTGTTTCCACCCATCGTCCTTCCAAAATTCGAGAATTACATTGCCATTGACAGGTGGCGGAACTTGACTGATGGTGCCGGAAAACAAAGTTTGGCCGCTCAAAAGAGCAGAAGTTAAGGCAAAGAACATTGAAAGGCACAATCGGAACATCAATCTCATAGAGGCAAAGATAAAGTATATACAAAGAAAATGCCCTTCCGTTGAAGGGCACGTTTCTATTCCTTAACCAAAACCAAATTCTCTATGAGAAGCGAGAATATACCTTTGAAACGAGGGTAGAGAAATAAATGTTGCATTTGTACCGAAAGTTTTTACATTTTTTTTGATTAGGCTGTTGGCTATTGGCTATTGGCTATTGGCTTTAAGCTATAGGCTGTAGGCATTTGTAACTAGTATTCAGTAACCAGTAACCAGTCGTTAGTTGTTAGTTACTATCTTCGCCGCCCGATTATGAAATTGACCGTCGAGCAATTCTTTGAACACCTGCTTAAAGAACTGGAGTCCCATCCGGTGCTTAAGGGGTATTATCGTTTTCTCAACGACCCAAAGACATTTGAATTCCGTAAAGCTTACTATGTGCAACGACTGCAATACATCGCAGACCAAATGGATGATGTAAAAGGTCCCGTTTGGGATATCGGCTGCGGTTACGGAACAACTGCGCTGTATTTGGCTTTGAACGGCTATAAAGTGCATGGCTCTACCCTAGAATATTATTTCAACGAAATTCCTCAACGCCTCAATTATTGGTCGAAAATCGGAGACATCAGCGGTTTTACCTTTGATTATGAAAACCTCTACGACTCTAATGCAACTCCTGAAAGCTTTGCTGCCGTAGTTGTTCAAGATACGCTGCACCACACCGAACCTATTGATGAGGCATTGCAAATCATCAAATCGGCATTGGTTCCAGGCGGAAAGGTGATTGCGGTGGAAGAAAACGGAAACAATTGGATTCAATCAGCGAAGCTTTACATGCAGCGAGGAAATAAGCGCATCATCAATTACCATGATGAACGCCTGGGAAAAACTATCCTTCTTGGAAACGAGAACATCCGTCCTTACTCAGCTTGGAAAATACTTTTTGAAAAAGCTGGATTCGCAATGCCCCCAGAAACATTGCATTATGTGAGATTATACCCTCCATTCCTATTCAAAGGAAATTCAAATGCTTTGATAGAAAAAGAACAACTAAAATGGAAGAGCAATTCTTTCCTTCGTGAGCGTTTCTTTTTCGGACTTGACTTCTGTGCAATAAAAAACCGCTAGTCTTCTCGCCCGCCCTGCTCCTCTTCGTTACATTTGTTTCTTTTGAGGATCGAAAAAATAAGCCTAAATAAAAATGAAACTAATTGAAACCATTGATTCTGTTGGAGAATTTCATGAAGCATTTGGCATTCCAAATCGCACTGAGCCTACTGCAGTTCTTACAGAAAAAGAATTTACTCTTCGCTTCAACTTGATGAAGGAAGAAAATGAAGAATACTTGGAAGCTGCAAAGAATGGAGATTTAGTAGAAATCGCAGATGCCCTTGGAGATATGCTCTACATCCTTTGCGGCACTCTAAATGCTCATGGCTTACAATCAAAAATAGCAGAGGTTTTTACAGAAATTCATCGCAGCAATATGAGCAAGTTGGATGAAAATGGCAAGCCCATTTATCGCGAAGATGGAAAAGTGATGAAGTCGAATCGCTACTTCAAACCGGATATTAAAACTGTTCTTGAGAAATAAATAGTTTCTTCGAAATACCCATTTCGTCTACTGAAACGAAGTAAATGCCTGTGCTCCATTTTGAAGTATTCACCACTTCATCAGTGAAGCCGTGTCTTAATATCTTTCCTTGCAAATCCCGCACAGTATAAATGCACTTTTCATCAAAACCAGAAAAGCGTAGTTCGTTTTGTGTACAATTGATTATTGAAGTTGGTGAAGTGCTTTCAGCTACATCAACCGTAAAACATCCGGCATTGAAATCAGAATTCAAGACATAAGAATAGGTAATTTCGGAATCTTCAAGCATACCTACATACAAGTCCAAATCACCTTCAGAATAGGCCAACGACTCTCCAAGAAAATAAACTCTATCATTGGAGTGTACTATAATTCCAGAACTTCCTTCTTCCATTGGAGAACCGAAAGTGGGACCTGCTGTCCAAGCACCATCCAAATTTCTTCTGATAACCATTAAATCTTTGGATCCAGCGCCGAAAACGTCATTCCATCCATTTATCAGAAGACAATTAGGACCGAATGAAACACCTGTTACCTCATAATTACCACCGAACTGCATGTAATCTTCCCACAATAAATCCAAATCAGAAGTAAACATCCAAGTAGCACCGCCATGGTGAAATTCATCATCGTAAACGTAATAGCCACCCACGAAAACAGAATCGTTTCGATATTCTAAATCCGTCAAATGAACATCCTGTATTTGAGATACTGTGTTCTCAATCATCGTTTCATTCAACCCGTTTACTCGGAGAATCAAACCCATTTCAATGCCAGTAAAGTCTGGAATAAAATTGATTGCCGAAAAAACATTTCCATTATCATCCGCCACCATATCTATTAGCGCATAATCACCATCCCCAAGAATAGTATGGCTGAAAATGTCTGTACCATCAATATCTAACCAATAAAAATTCGTTTCTTTTCTATTATTTTCTGTATAACCGCCAACTGCAATTGTTCCGTCGTTTAATTCTACTACACTGGTTAAAAAATCCCATGAATCGGAACCTATAGTGCGCGTCCAAATCTCATTGCCCAAAGCATCCATTCTCACCACCCAACCATCATAAGACATGTTTGAAGTATTGAGAATAGTGCCAACAAGAATAAAATCTCCGTTGGTCATCTCAATTATTTTTGCTGGATTTTCCACTCCAAAACCGCCAATAGATTTAGACCAAATACAGTTCAAATCCGAATCAACACGAAGCAAATAAGCCTGACTTTGATTGACTTCATCACTAGTTGACATTCCCAACATGACCACGTCTCCATTTGCACATTCGATTATATCTCGACTGTATTCAGACTGATTTCCACCGAAAGTTCTAATCTCAGCTTGATCTTCTTGAGTCCAAGCCGAAATACTAGTGAAAGCAAATAAGAGAATTAGGAATGATCTCATTGTATGGCCTTTCTAATCTTTATCAATTTCTCTAACATTTCTTCTAGCAACTCTAGTCGAAGCATATTCGCACCATCACTCAAAGCTACTTTTGGATTCGGATGTGTTTCAATAAACAAACCATCCGCACCAACTGCAATAGCAGCTTTAGCAATAGTCTCAATCAACTCCGGTCTGCCCCCTGTAACACCACTGCTTTGATTTGGTTGTTGCAAACTATGCGTGCAGTCCATAATCGTAGGAGCAAACTGACGCATCGTTGGAATGCCTCTAAAATCTACCACCAAGTCTTGATAGCCAAACGTATTTCCACGCTCGGTCAACCACACTTGATCATTACCCGCTTCTTTAATTTTATTTACAGCGTGAACCATTGACTCTGCCGAAAGGAATTGACCTTTCTTCACATTCACCACCTTTCCAGTAGCTGCAGCTGCCAAAAGAATATCCGTTTGACGACATAGGAAAGCCGGCACTTGCAATACATCAACATACTGCGCTGCCAATCCTGCCTCTTCTGCTGAGTGAAAATCAGTAGTAGTCGGCAATCCCAAAGTCTTGCCCACTTTCTGAATCATCTCTAACGCTTTCTCATCGCCAATACCAGCAAATGAATCGCCTCTCGAACGATTTGCTTTGCGATAAGACGCTTTAAAAATGTAAGGAATTTCTAAACGATCTGCAATGGCTTTTACTTTTTCAGCCACTTCAAAAACGAGATCTTCTCCTTCTACCACACATGGACCTGCAATCAAAAAGAAATTGCCCGATTCAGTGTGTTTAATATTTGGTAATTGACTAATCATCTTATTATTTTTCTGATTCTATTATTGACTCTGATCTTTTTACAAAAAAGGAAAGACCAAAAAAACCATTCATTCCGCGACTATTCGGACTCAAAAAGCCCAACAACTGATTTGATCCCGCGCGAAGATAAAGTCTATTATTGAGCAACCATTGTGCTTCAATCCCCATGTTCAAATTACCGAACCCTCCAAAAGTTACTCGCTCAGTTAGCAACAATCCAGGAGCAACGTAATGGTTGAATCCGCCATAAATGAATGGCAAAGAAGTTCTGCCTGGCATCACCATTAATCCCGCTTCGTATGATTTCCTGCCATTCAATTTGCGAAGCATTCTAAAATGAAATGAAGTAGGCAAAGCCAGCACTTTTTGCTCCTTATTGCCTTTTATTCCAAGCGTATCTTTCAATGAAGGCATCTCAAAACCATTTTCCGACAAACCAATTACATCATCTATGTTCAGTCCATTCCAAACAAAACTTGAATCAACAGAATAGTTGTCAGTACGACTTGACCATTTTATAAAACCAAGATTTCTTACAGAAAGTGATACAATGCCTTTGTTATTTTCCAATGGCAAATTAAAATCTCCGTCTATACACAATCCCAAACCTTTTGTTTGGCCCAATCCACTCTTAGAAGTATCGGCTGCGTAATATTCTCCCGTATAGTCCAATTGAATTTCATCACCAGAAGTTGAAGTAAACATTCTTGCACGGTCAATTCGAACTTGTTGCATCTCTTGTCCACTCACATAACTCAGTTGAACAAAACTTAGATTTCTTTTATCAAAAACACCTATACCGTATTTTTGAAATATTTGAAAATCTCCATAAAAAGGACCTAGTTCAACTGTATCACCAAGCATTTGAGAATTGCCTAGAAAAGTCAATTCGAAAAGATTCTTATCAAATCCAGTGCTTAAAGAATACACCGATGAAACACCTAATTTTAGTCCAAGATTTTGTTTTCCAAATAAAGAGTCATTAAAACTGAATACATCAAACGACGCATGCGCATTTGCACCAAATCGATTGATTTGCTCCATTTTGTCCACATAGCTTCTGTTTCGTGTAGAACTCAAATGACCACCATTGACCATAGTGTTCATCCAACCTCTTTCCAATACATTGGAACCCCAATCTGCACTTCCATTTATGGAAAACATTAAATAATTATCACGCCAAGTGGTGTCTTGGTTTAGCAACCAAAGACTCGACGTTTGAGCTGATGAACCTAATGTGAACATCCAACTCATAAAGAACAAAACAAGCGTTCTCTTATTCGAAAGAAAATTCAACATTGGCATCTATCAATAATTTATAATCAATTCTATAATCCTTGTACAAAGAATAAGTAGTAGGATAATCAGGTGTCGTGAAGGTCACCCGAATGAATACTCGGTCTCCATTCTTCAATCGCTCCAAATCACTATTACTAACAGGAATATTTACTTGCGTGCTTTGAGCAATACTACTTCCAGGTTCTGTCAACTGCGCTGCTGGTAGGTATCCATTTTCCAAAATAATTTCTTCTTCTCCATCCGCAAATTGCAACAGTACATTCGCGCTAAATGGAAAATAATTATCCAACATCAAAATCAAATTACCGTTCGCATACCCGTCCTCTCCTGTGGTAACACTAATGGTATCACTCATTGTAAGTCCAGACGTAGCAAGTTTTAATGGAATATCCAAATGCACCTTTGCCTCGAGAGGTTTGTCCGCATAAATAAAGTCATTGTAACCAGAAATATTACCAATTGGATTAATCTCCAAGTTGCCCGTCAATTCAAGGTAGTTAGGAAGATCACCGATAAATGAAGTCAAATTACTATTCCCTTCATTAATGAGGTATGATGTGCTAAATGGATAAATCACTCCTTGATTGTCAAGTGCCCTAGTAATATTCAAAACATTATAAATAGGAGAATAATCAAGCGCATTCGTTGTAAACTCGTTTCCTGCAGAAATGCCTGTAATATTTAACTTACCATCTACGCCTATGTAATTGGTGATAGATAAATCCATTCTTGCTTGTTCCAAGAGCATACTTCCGGTGGGCATATTCACGTCACCACCAAAATCGACTTGCTCATTGATTTCATAAAACTGCTGTCCAAAATAACCACGCGCATAATTCACGGTAGCATCTACAAAAGACAACTCAATGACAATGCTATCTTGCCCTTGCACAATAGCAGCCGAAGGAGCAGTAGAAGTGACACTTACAGTCAATGTAGAATAGATAGAATTACTAGAACTTCCTGATTCGCCTGTCAAGTCGATTGAATAGTTGGATAGATCTATTGTACCTTCTGAAATACCTGGCGAATTTCCAACCTTTGGAGGTGTATTGGCTGTAATAGCAACATTCGATGGACCTAACATCACACCAGGCAATTGATAAAGGCTCGTGAGATATCCGTTGACATAGCTTTTTACTTTGTAATGAAGAAAGCCTGATTTCATTTCAGCGTATTTTAATTCAGCACCAGAAATACCTAACGTTGTTTCTTCATTCGTAGTAAAAATTGTAATACCTGGCTGAAGAGTCAACGTACCCGAAGAAAATGGCACTTCGAAAGCTTGTGTAATAGTGGTGTCTGGCAAGGCTGCTAACGAATCTGCATTGATGTCTGTCAAGTTTTCTTCCAACACCAAATGCCAAACATTTGCTTCATCCAATTCCAACAAACTATCTGGAATAATTTCATCAAGCGTCAAACTACCATGCGCTATTGGCACTACCAAAGATGAATTCCATGTTGTTGGTTCTTTTCGACAAGCCGAAAATAAAATGACAATTGCGAGCAGGTATGCGAACGTTTTATTCATTCCACTTTGTAAAATCAAGCGTGTTTTTTACCCCCAAAAAAAGCGGGGCGTAATTGACGCAAGGTAATAAACAATAATCCTATAATCATTGGAAGCGTTGCGAGATGCAAACGCTGCGGTATGAAAAACCAACCCACTATTAGAATAACAAGAATTACCGACAAGATTTTCATGTAATTAATCATCCACTTTCTCTTGAGTCCGGTGAAGGCCAAATACAAATGCAGTGGATTTGCCCAAAGAAGATTCATGTTCCACTTTGTCGTCGTATGATCTGTAAGAAACCACAACGAAAACACCATCAATCCAATTAATCCCGTGAGCAACAGAAGCACTCTATCAGTGATTACGATCGATTGACCTTTGCGAATGCGAATCATTCCCCAAGCCAATTGAAGCGCCAAAAACAAACCGAAAACGGTCATTGGTGTGATCAGTCCATTGGCGGAAGGTTCAAAATCTTTCGGAAGCATTTCTTGACTTCTGCTTACAAAACCGCCGTCGCCGTATGTTGCGAAGTTCATCTCATTCATTAAACTATCTGGAAGAAAACACGCTTGCCCTTTTTCCATTACGCGATCGCATGGAATACCCAGTGCGAGATCAATTCCAAAATCACTCCAAGGCATATTGTCCAAGTAGTTTTGAATAGCCTGCCTAAAGGTGTATGGTCTACCGTAGGTATAAGTAAAATCGACTTGTTTGCTTGATGCTTTTACAAGGATATCACGAACACGTGAAGCGCAATTGTCGTAGAAAAAATCATAACGATAATATCTATTTTCCGGCTTATAGTTATCTTCTAATGCGCGAAGCAAAGTGCGTTTATCATTTGGATCCAACTGCAATTCTTGCTCATAAATCCCTCTTCCCGAAATGATATACTCTTGTTGAAAATAACCGAACTCACTTTTCGAAAGACGATAGTCCAGTTTTCCTCTTGCAAATTTCAGATAAAAGTCGGGAGCGAATTCAAAAGTTCCATAATTATAGACCCAATCTACTTTCACTCCCCCTATCGTATCTTCATAGCGAATGGCAGTGTGACCAAAAATACTATACAGATCCTGACCAGAAGTGCATGATAAAAGAGAAAAACGGGCGTTATCAGAAGCTTGGATTTCCTGACTTGTTGATTGCATGGAGAAGGCAATCAGTCCTAAAATAAGTAGTGCAATTTTTCGCATAATCATACTAAGTCGATTTCACCCTTGAACACAAATGTTGCAGGTCCTTTGAGGAAAATATTTGTAAATGAACTTTCATTTTTAAAGAACGATACTTCTAGTTTTCCGCCCTTGGTATTGACTTCAACGTTAGAAAGTTGTGGCTTAACAAATGCGCAGGCCAAAGCTGCCGCCGTAACGCCGGTGCCACATGAAAGTGTTTCATCTTCTACACCTCGCTCATAGGTGCGAACAAAAACGGAAGCTTCGCCCATCCATTCTACATAATTAACATTGGTCCCACCCGGTTTGTAAGCATCGCTATATCGAATCGGTCGAGCCGCAGAAATGATATCAAGACTTCCCACATACGGAGAGAACTCAATAAAATGGGGTGATCCTGTATTTAGGAAATAAGTATCTTCTGAAAGACGATTAGCAACCGCTACATCGCGCATCCGAATTGAAACGATTTCATCATTGATAATAGCCTCATGCACCCCATCGATCGCTGAAAAAACCACGTGCTCCCCAACATATCCTAACATTTTTGCGAAACTAACTGCACATCGGCTGCCATTACCACAAAAACTCTTAGATGCATCAGGGTTGTAGAAATTCATTGAAAAATGGACTTGTGGATCATCTGATTTTTCAATCAAGATCAAACCATCTGAGCCCACACCAAAATGACGATCACAAATGGACATTACCATTTCATTGGTCAAATGAATCTCCCCCGCCATATTATCAATCATCACGAAATCATTTCCCGTTCCGTGGTATTTGTAAAATGCTATTGTCATTCGACAAAAATACTCAATTCCCCCCCAACCCAAGAACCCACGAACTCCCGAACCCACGAACCCACGAACCCACGAACCCACGAACCCACGACCTCCCGAACCCACGACCTCCCGAACTCTTCGTATATTCGCAGAGCGAAATCATAGGAAATGTCAACCATCGAAAAAACGGAACCAACAAAATCAGCAAACCTCACAAGCGACCTGTTGCTCGAAGCATACAGACTAATGTCGACTGCCAGAAGTCTTTCAGATTTATACGAGGAAAATGCAAAGGTCACTGCCAAATATGTGCACGCCACATCTAGAGGTCACGAAGCGTGTCAACTTGCTCTCGGATTACAACTAAAACCTCAAGATTTTCTGAGCGCATACTACCGCGACGACAGTGTTATGCTAGGCATGGGGCTCACTCCATATGAGCTGATGCTTCAGCTTATGGCAAAGCGCGACGATCCGTTTAGTGGCGGTCGCACTTACTATTGCCACCCTTCTCTCAACAGAGAAGACATGCCCAAAATACCCCATCAATCCAGTGCCACAGGAATGCAAGCCATTCCGACAACTGGTATTGCCATGGGTATTCAATACAAGGAAAAACAAGGCTTAGTTAGTTATAATTCTTCATCAGAGCGCCCTATTGTAGTATGTTCAATCGGCGACGCAGCAATGACAGAAGGAGAAGTGAGTGAAGCATTTCACATGGCAACATTGAAAAAGCTTCCAATCATTTATTTCGTTCAAGACAATGAGTGGGACATCAGCGCGCACTCATCAGAAATACGCTTTGGCGATGCTGTGACTTATTCACGCGCATTCCCGGGCATGAAAGTGAAATCACTTGATGGAACTGATTTCATCAATTGTTATAACACCATACAAGAAGTAATCGAGGACGTGCGCATGCACCGTCGTCCATGGTTGATTCATTGCAAAGTGCCATTGCTCGGTCACCATACATCTGGTGTTCGTAGGGAGTGGTACCGCGATGATTTGGAAGCAGCTCAAAAAAGAGATCCATTTCCAAAATTCAAAAAACAATTAAATAATCTCGGCTTTGCTGAGGCTTCGCTAGATGAAATCACAGCAGAAGCGCGCCAAGCGGTAGAAGCGGATTATGCGCGAGCACTAGAAGCAGAAGACCCTCGCCCTTCGGATCTTTTCAATTTCGCATACGCTCCTACTCCTATCACGGAAGAAAAAGGAGAAAGAGAACCAGCAGGAAAGCAAGCCACGGTAATGGTGGATTGTGCATTATTCGCGGTTCAAGAAATATTAGCAAAACACCCAGAGGCGTTGCTTTACGGTCAAGACGTTGGTCGCAGACTTGGCGGAGTATTCCGTGAAGCGGCAACACTCGCCGAAAAATTTGGCGATGAGCGCGTTTTCAACACTCCTATTCAAGAAGCATTTATTATCGGAAGTACCGTAGGTATGAGCGCTGCAGGTTTAAAGCCAATTGTAGAAGTTCAATTTGCGGATTATATCTGGCCTGGCCTAAACCAATTATTTACCGAAGCAGCAAGAAGCTATTTCTTGAGCAACGGAAAATGGAATGTGAGTTCTATCATTCGCGTTCCTATTGGCGCATACGGCAGCGGCGGACCTTATCACAGTAGCAGTGTAGAAAGTGTACTGTGTAACATCAGAGGAATAAAAATCGCTTACCCTTCAACAGGAGCAGATTTGAAAGGCCTAATGAAAGCAGCTTTCCACGATCCTAATCCTGTGGTCATGCTAGAGCACAAAGGACTTTATTGGAGTAAAGTAAAAGGCACAGAAGACGCACGCTCCATAGAACCCGATGAGGACTATGTTATTCCTTTTGGAAAATCGCGTGTTGTAATGAGCGCTGCAAGCTCAGATGAAAAAATTGCCGTGATTACTTATGGAATGGGCGTTTACTGGAGCAAGGCAGCTGCAGAAGCATTCCCAGGACAAGTTGAAATTATCGATTTGCGGACCCTTGTTCCTATCGATGAAGAAGGAATATTTGAAGCTGTGAAAAAATGTAATCGATGCTTGGTAGTGACTGAAGAAGCTCCTCAAAACAGCTTCGCACAAGCCCTTGCAGGTCGTATTTCTGAAATTTGTTTCAAAAACCTCGATGCACCAGTAATGATCATAGGCTCTGAAAACTTACCTGCAATTCCCTTAAATAGTACACTTGAAGCTGCAATGCTTCCAAATGCTGATAAAGTGCAAACCAAGATGGCAGAGTTATTGAACTTTTAAGTGAAATAAAATACAATAAAATGAATATCAAAAATTTTATCCTAGCATTAGTTGCGACTATCATTTCAATCACATCCTTCTCACAAGGTTTTGATGGAAAGATTACAGCAAAAATGATTGCTCTTTCTGTTCCCGACGAAATGAAAGGAATGGAAGGCATGATGACACAAGACATGATCATCTATTCCAAAAAAGAGAAATCTCGAGTTGAATTGAAAAGCATGATGGGCAACACCACCGTCATTAGCGATACCATCAAAAAAGAATCTATTGTGTTGATGGATATGATGGGACAAAAAACTGCCATCAAACAGCCCCTTGATGAAAATACAGCTTCTGGATCTTTTGGTTTTGAAGCAGAAGGCGGTACATTCAAAGCTACTTCAGAAACCAAAACAATCTCTGGTTACAAATGCACAAAAGGAATTTATACCATGCCGACAGAAGAGGGCGAACCTGCAATGACAGTTGACTTGTGGTATACAACTAGCCTATCGAATCCACAATCGAATTCGGATATACCAGGCATGGTAATGGAATTCACAATGGATATGGAAGGAATGAAAATGCAATTCACTATTTCTGCGATTTCTAAAGAAACGGTGGCAGATTCTATGTTTGAAATTCCTGCAGGATACACTATTAAGACAGAAGAAGAGTTTCAGAACTCAATCCCAACAATGGGTAAATAATTATCATGAAAAGATCAACCATTATCCTCATTATCATTCTCGCCTCTATTGGACTATTCTTTTGGTCGCGATACGGCAGAGCTCAGAACATCGCATTCGAAGAAGTGAAGGTGACTGATCTCAATGGAGAATACGCTATGCTTTCTTCCCTTGTAAAAGGTCCAACCGTTGTGCATTTCTATGCAAGTTGGTGCGGGCCGTGCATGAACGAATTACCGCATTTAATTGAATATGCTAAAACAGCAGGGGAACCATACAATGTTGTTCTGGTTACCGATGATGATCCAAGCAAACTTCACCGCGTCATCATGCAGTGTGAAGGCAATGCAAGCGTTCGTCGCGTTGAGTCATTAAAAGGAATGGGCATCTATTCCATTCCAGCAACATACTTCATCAATGCAGAAGGCGAAATAGTAGACAAGACATTAGGCGAGCAAGATTGGCTAAACGCTGACTATCAAAAAGAAGTAAACGAAATTTTAAAAAATAAATAAAACATATCCTCAGGTTTTATGAGCAATACATTTTCAGGAGTGGCAAAAGTGACCACTATAATCGACAAAACAGAAACCTCATTCGAACTTACCCACGATGGTGAGTCAATCCTTAACACAGCTATCGATCACGGTGTTGATGCGCCTTATTCATGCAGAGGCGGAATCTGTACATCTTGCAAAGCAAAGCTTTTAGAAGGTACAGTAGAAATGACTGCCAACTATGCTCTTACAGACAAGGATTTGAAAAACGGATATATTCTCGCTTGTCAAGCTCACCCAACTTCTGAAGTAGTGAGGATTACTTGGGACATTTGAGGGTAAAGGGAAGTTTGAAGTTAAAAATTATGAAGAAAAAAACACCATTAAAAAATAGATTTTCGGAGTCTGTTCTTCGAATGTTTTTTTTTGGAGTTTTCTTTTCATTTGTCTTTGTTCCTCGAGCTCAGTCTTTGTTTGAAATGAATAGTGGCGTAATTACCTTCGAGTCGAAAGCGCTGCTCGAAAATATTATTGCCACTTCAAATCAAGCAAAGGGAATAGTAAATATTTCGCAAAACACATTTGCCTTCAGTGTAGAAATAAATTCGTTTAAAGGATTTAATAGTGAATTGCAAAAAGAACATTTCAATGAAAATTATCTTGAATCGGACATCTACACGAAGTCAACCTTTTCAGGGAAATTGATAGACAAATTCGATCCATCTAAAGCTACCCAAACAATCAGAAGCAAAGGACAGCTTGAAATACACGGCATAAAACAGGAGCGAATCATTTCAGTTACTCTAGTGAAATCAGGGGCAAACTACACACTCAGCGCAGACTTCAATGTGCTCCTCGCCGATTTCGGTATTAGCGTCCCTCGAATTGTCAATCAAAAGATTGCTGAAATTATTTTTGTAACAATCCGCGGAACTATCAAACCAAAGCAATAAAACATTGAAAAGAATCCTATTTCTGATCATACTAATTGCACTGTGCGCAACTTCTCATGCACAACAACCTTACTTCAAGTCACTTCAAGTAGCAAAAAAGATCGATGAAATTAGAATTCAACGATTAATTCAAGATCAATACGGTTTCATTTGGCTCGGCACAAACAGAGGGCTTCGTCGATTTAACGGTACAAGCCTCACGCAAACAAATCTTCCTGTTACAGTCGATAACGACATCACCGCGCTCTATGTAAAAGACAACACGCTCCTTGCAGGAACCAAAAAAGGTATGCTCGTGGTGATTGATCTTCTGAAACCCACAATTGCGGAATCATTCATCACTGTTGACGACGAAATCACATCTTTAACTATTGATTCGAAAGGGAAAATTTGGATTGCAACCGCGAGTTCAGGAATTCTATTTGGAGAAAAAAATAATCTCGATCGAATCGACAATCAGATTGGACTACCAGACAATATTATTCATGCAATCATTTCCACTAAAAATGGAATTTGTGCTGCCACTGATGTAGGCATGGTGCAATGGGACAACTGCGAGGTACCAACCGATTTCAAATTGTTCACCATTGAAAATGGACTGTGCGACAATCTTATCACATCACTTGCTCTTGATGAGAATGGAACCGTTTATATAGGCGCGCAGAATGGCGCAATGTGCAAATGGAATCCTGAACAAAAGCAAGTCTCTCAATTTGACGAATTCAATAATATCTTTAAAGGAAGTATTGTAAAAATAATTCCGACGAAAAATGAAGTGTTCTGCTTTACCGAAGACCATTTCATCTTCACAGGAAGCGCAAAAGACAATCAGTTCGTGCAATCATCGCTATCCGAAAACGGGCCATTCAATTCTCGAAACCCCTTTATGGACGGTCTATACGACCAAGAAGGAAATTTGATTGTTTGTAATAAATCCAATTCACTGCTAGTTTCTGATTCACGCTTTTTGTATTTAAATTCGCATGAAGAACTAAATCTTCAAAACATTAGGGCAATTGCTTCTGATAAAAACAACAACCTTTGGTTTTCCACACCAGAAGGACTATTCAGCCATAATTATCTTTTCAGCAATCAACAAAAGTTGATTAATTATTTGCCTGCTCCAAAAAAATCCTCAAACGAAATCATCTGTATTGCCGAAGGAAATGATAGTGCCATTTGGTTTGGAATGTATGGTGCCGGACTAGGTAGAATCGACTTGAAAACGAAGAAAATTAAGTACTTCACTGAAAAAGATGGATTGCTAAACAACAACGTTCTTTCAATCACAGCAGATGACGAAAAACTATGGATTGCCACTCTCGGAGGAGTTTGTGTACTAGAAAAAATTTCCAAAGAATGGATATTCTATAATCTTCCTGAAGACTCCAAACTGAGCACTTATGTCTACAGTGTTTTCAAAGACAAACAAGGGAGAGTGTGGTTCGGATCTGATGGAGACGGCCCTATTTACAGAAACACTTCTGGTCAGTACATTGCACTCAAAGATCAATTCCCTCTTGTAGCTGATAATATTTTATCTATAAAACAAGACAGTAACGGTAACATATGGTTTTTAACTTCTGACCAACAGCTTCAATGTTTCAAAGAAGACCATATAGAGAAAAGAGATTTGATCAGCGATGGCGAAAAACCCAATCTATTGGCCATCGAAAATGACGACAAAGGAAATATTTTTGTCTTTACCTCTTCTGGATTTGCAATTGTTCGTGGCGACTCCCCTTCATTTGAATTTATTTCTTCCGAAGAAACACTTTCGTCTAATTACCTAAACGTTTCTACCAAAGACTTCCACGGTAATATTTGGGTCGGACTAGAGCCAACGCTCATTCGGTTTACTCAAAACGATCA
>JBIIBU010000202.1:0-3987 GCA_044239235.1 Flavobacteriales bacterium | reverse complement strand
TACCTTGAAGATGAACGTTGGCTTGAAACTTCTTTGGAGGAATTGTAATTGTAGCAAATCCATTTTCGATGGTGACATCCTCATAAGGGATAACAGTATCGAAACTCGGAGGCAGCGATGCTCCAGTCATTATTTCTATGCATTGCCCACTTATGATATCAAAATATTGTAAACTTCCTGCTGCCTGTATTCCTTGAATTTTGAATCGATTGTAGGACTCCAATTCCTCATAGCGAATGGCTATTCCATCCATCATTACTCGATTAAAAGGAGGAAGATCACTATCTGCTAATACATTTTCAGCTAATTTTTTACCAATGCTATCCATTAAACCAACTCGCACTGGTGTGCATTGAATTCGATGGTTACAGATAATATCAAAAGCCTCTTTTACACTTATCATATTAACCTCCTATTGTAGCCATTGATTCATTAACAGGATTTCGCATCCTTTCTGCTTCGTGACCATCAACAGGTTTTTTTGCAATTGATTCACGAATTATATCAGCTATTTTAGAATCGCTTGAGTTAGAGCGAAGCAAAGGAATTAGATGTGTTGATGCGTCGTCGTAAAGACAGGTCTTGAGATCACCTTGCGGAGTAATTCTTATTCTATTGCAAGTGCCACAAAAGGTTCTAGAATATGCTGCAATAACGCCTACTTTGCCTAAGAATCCTGGTATTTCATAGTCATAAGATGTAGCAGATTTCACAAAAGGCAAGCGGTGCATTTCGGGATAATGCGCTTTGAGATGATCTGTTATCGCTATGAAATTCCATTTTGCAGCGTGACTTTTTCCATCACCATTAAACGGCATTTCTTCAATAAAACGGATATCTACAGGATATTGCTGTGCAAGCTTCGAAAGTTCGATTATGTCTTCTTCATTTTTGTTTTCCATTACCACAGCATTGATTTTGGTTTTGATTCCATGATCAAGCAATGAATGAAAAGTTTTTATGACCGCATCTAAGTCATTTCGCCGGGTCATTTTGAAGAAACGCTCTGTGTTAAAGGTATCAGCACTTAGGTTGACTGAGCTCACACCTAGAGCCTTCATTTCGCTAATATGTGGGTGTGTGAGAGTTCCATTGGTCGTGAGAGTTATCGTTTCAAAAGAATTTAACGAGGCCGTGGCTCTCAAGATATCCATGAAGTCTTTTCTTAAAAATGGTTCTCCTCCGGTAAATCGAACTTTTCGAATTCCTAAAGTAGCTAATATGTTTAGTAATCGAGTGGTTTCTTCCAGACTAAGAAGATCTTTTCTATTTATCCAATTCAACCCTTTTGCAGGCATGCAGTAAACACAGCGCAAATTGCAGCGGTCGGTAACCGCCAGTCGCACATAGTTTATTTCTCTGCCATAACTGTCGAGGAGCATTGTTTTACTTTACTTGTGTTCGCAAGGGAGATCTACTTCAATTAGAATTTTTAGACCTGGTTCTAAACCGTTTTCTACCACTCCTTCAATTGATAACTCCGAATTTGGTGTCCAAGAAATCAAAAGTTCACTTGGTATTGAAATATGCGTGGTGCTGGATTTGAGCTCAGCGCCAAAAACAGAAAGGTTCCATTGAGAAATAGAAAAGACCATTCTGTCTATAGGTGAAAAAACCGTAGTGTTTACTACGGTTTCTCCAGAAGCTATTTTAGAAATTTCATCATTCGTGCATCGAACGCGAATGGTGTTTCCTTTGATTCTTATTTTCATTTTTTCAATCCAATCTCAGCCAATCTTTCATCTAGAAATTCTCCAGCTGAAATTGGTTCCCAAAGGGCTTTAGTGCCTGCAGGAATGCATGATTCAAGGCAATCAAGTCTCATTTCGCTGCGTGGATGTAGGAAGAAAGGAATAGAATAACGAGGTTGTGACCACTTCTCTTTTGGAGGATTTACAACACGGTGAGTTGTACTTTTCAAACGGCCATTGGTATGGCGCTGTAACATGTCGCCAACATTTACTACGATATGATCTGGTAATGCGGTTACCGCAACCCATTCGTTTTGTTTATTTAAAACTTCCAAGCCATCAGCACTCGCTCCAATCAAAAGTGTGATCAAGTTGATGTCTTCGTGTTGACCAGCCCTAACAGCGCTTTGTGGTTCGCTTGTGATAGGAGGGTAGTGAATAGGGCGCAGGATGCTGTTTCCATGGTGAATTTTAGCATCGAAGTAGTGTTCTTCTAAACCAAGAAAAATAGCCAAAGCACGAAGCATATATCGCCCCGTATTTTCTAAATCTTTGTAAGCCTTAAGTCCTACTTCATTAAATTTTGGAAGTTCGGCAACAGCTATATTTTCTGGATATTCCGATTTTATAGGATCATCGCCGATAACTTCCTGCCCAAAGTGCCAAAACTCTTTTAAGTCACCGGCATTACTGCCTTTTGCATGCTCGCGACCGAAACTGGTATAACCTCTTTGCCCAGCGAGACCTTCAATCTCATATTTCTTTTTAATGTCAGATGATAGGGCGAAAAAATTTTGAACTTGATCGTAAAGCTCTTGCGTAGTTTGTTGGTCAATCAGATGGTTTCTAACGGCTACAAAACCTATAGTTTCGTAGGCATCGCCGAGCGATTGGACAAAGTTTGCTTTTTGTTCAGGTGTGCCGTGGATGAAATCCGCCAGATCTACACTTGGAATTCCCATTTCTGTTAAACTCATATTAGAAAATATTGCTTGGCCCCAAATGTAACAAAAGACCAATTGCAGCCTACGATTTGATAGTAATTGTTTGCACAGCTTTAGCGATGTTCCCGCAAGCGTCAGTGCAAGACCATTTTCTAGTTATTACATTTCCATCTCGCGTTTCGTTGAAGAAAACTTCGAAGTTTTGACCACTGTTATCACGTGAACTTATCATAACTGCTGCTGGAATAGCCTCTGCCGCAGTGATCTCGATGTTTTTAGGAACTCCATAAAGAGTCGGTTCAAGATTATCTGTAAGTGTAATATACTGCTGGGCCTCGGCTTTATGGCCACAGTTGTCCGAATAATAGATGGTGCGCACAACGGTACCTAAACAACCTCCTGAGAAAATTTCTTCATTGAATTTAATCGTTACTGTTCCGCAACTGCTCGTGGCGGTTGGAAACTCCAATTGATCCGTAGCGTCTACTTCACATTGAAATTGTTTTGGATAATCTTTTATTGCTATTTGTCCAAAACTAATTAATGACAGGAAAAGACATAAAACGAGTAAGGCGAAATATTTCATTTTGAGTAACTTTAGATTATTGCAAGTTAGTTCGAGTCAAATTATTGTGCCATGGTAATTTTTTACAAATTTCATTTCTTTTGTATATGGCAGTTATTCAGTCGATTAACTTTAATTCCCAAAAATTGTTTAATCTTTTTTCGAAAATCATTAAACAAAATAACGGCATTTGAGGTTATACTGAGATAACTTCAAATTCTATGAAAAAACAATTATTAACTACATTTCGAATGATGAGCTTAGCTCTCATCGGTTTGCTGTTTTCAGCAAACGTCTCGTCACAGACGATTCTGGACATTGTCACAGGAAGTGACGATCACAACACACTTGAGGCTGCAGTAGTTGCTGCTGACCTTGGTGGCGCTCTCTCTGCTCCTGGTAATCTTACTCTGTTTGCTCCAACAGATGCGGCTTTCAGCGCTTTGCCTGCTGGAACAGTTGACGCTCTTTTGGCTGACCCTTCGGGTGATTTGACTCAAGTTCTTTTGTACCACGTTGTGGGTGCCGAAGCATTTTCAAATTCTCTTTCCGATGGTCAAATGATCATGACTCTTCAAGGTCAAGACGTTACTGTTACCATTGCTGGTTCAATGGTTTACATCAACAATGCGCAAGTAACTGTTGCAGATATCGATGCAACGAATGGTGTAGTTCACGTAATTGACGCAGTTTTGCTACCAGAATTGCCTACCAATACTGTAGTGGATATTATTGTAAATAGCCCTGATCACAATACTCTCGAAGCAGCTGTAGGTGCTGCAGGTTT
>JBIIBU010000201.1:0-3997 GCA_044239235.1 Flavobacteriales bacterium | reverse complement strand
CCCCATCCAAAGTCAGGTGCAAATCATCTACCCAAAGTGTTCCTTGTCCTTTTAAATAAGCTCCGAAAACCAAATTATCTATGTCGTCGATGTAATTGAGTTCGATACTAAAACGACTCCAATCAGTTGTTCCTTCTAAAGGATATTCTGCCATTTCTTCAATGGCTAACGTTTTACGTTCTTTATCAAGTCGCAATGAAAGTCCAGCAGAACCAACTATGTTTTCGGCACGGAGATAACCGGTTAAAATCAGTTTCCTTCCTTCATATTCAGGGATAATAAAATTTGAAATCCTAGCTTTATCCGTTGCCTTTGCAGAAGACTTCGATTTAATTTGAACAGCCAAAAGTCCATCGTGTGCCTCTGCTTCAAGCTTTTCAAAAGTGTATTCTGAGCCATTACAACTCCACTCATCAGGACAACGTGTATCGCCCCAAGACTCAAAACTACCATTGGGCCATTGGGCCAAAAGTGCGGTAGAACAAGACATTGAAAGCAAAAAGGTCAAGATTAATTTCATATTCGAAAGATACAAAATCCTCTGAAAAACGACAGCCGCTTATCAAATTCTACTGTTAATAACATCTTAAGCCACGGCTTTTTCATCATTTATCGAGAATTATTTTGCATCAGTGAGAACCATTGCCCTTTTCTGTCTGTTGCTCTTTTCATCCTTCACACCATTTCGGTTTGAAGGCAGCCCAACTGCTGGCCCAACAGAAGAGGTGTTGTCATTGCATCCTATGAATGCAAATGGAAACAAAGACCGAATGTTCATTCGGTATTCAAATACACGAATCGGAGATTTGAGTATTCGAATACTTAATGCAGCAGGCGGCACGGTAAAAGAATATATGGACCTCGGAGTACCTAAAGGATTTCATACAGCATTGCTTGATTTGAGTGAAATGGAATCGGGCAAATATTATATCAAGCTCATTCTTGAAGATGAGACTGGACAGCGCTTTTTAAGCGAGGGCATTTTTTTAGTAGACAATGAATAAAATTCCAAAATGAATAAAGTACTCTATAATGTCACCATCAGTATTGATCCTTCGATAGAAGAGGATTGGCTAGATTGGATGAAAAACGTGCACATTCCAGATGTGATGAAAACCGGTTTTTTTCTTGAAAATAGAATTTGCCGCATCCATGCTTTTGAAGAAGGAGGTCTGACATACGCCGTTCAATATGTGGCCAAGAGTATGCGAGATCTCGAAATCTACCGCGAAGACTACTCTCCTGCCCTTCAGGAAGATCACACAAAGCGCTACCAGGGCAAGTTTGACGCGTTTAGAACAGTTCTCGAGATAGTTCACGAATTTCGTCTCTGATTCATTATTTTTGAACCGTAACCCAATAAATAAAACTCATTATGATTACAGGCTTAATACATCTCCACTCAGTGCTTCGCTGGGTTGTATTGATTCTACTTATCGCAGCTATCGTTGATAGCCTCGTTCGTATGTATCGTCCAGTCAACGAGACAGACAAAAAATTGTCACTATTCGCATTGATGACTACCCACACGCAAATTGTAATCGGATTTATACTTTATTTCTTCGGCGACCATGTTCCGAATCTTATTGCAGCCACGCCAAGCGTAATGAAAGAATCAGTTACTCGATTTTGGGCGGTAGAACACCTTGCGGGTATGGTGCTCGCAGCGGTATTCATTACTATTGGCTATTCTCGTGCAAAAAGAATGGCTGAGAAATGGGCTAAACACCGCATGATTGCTGTGTATTATACAGTAGGATTATTACTTATTCTTCTTTCTATTCCATGGCCTTTCAGAGCAGCCGCTAAACTTTGGGTAACTTCATGGATCTAAGAAAGACATTCGTTTTCGCGCTTTGCGCTTTTGTTTTAGTTGCGATATTCTCTTGTGGTAATGACTCTGGTGGATCGGGAAATCAAACTGGAGGACCAATAGATGTAGATAAGCTCTATGGCTTTAAGTGTGCCGTTTGTCACGGTCGCGAAGGAAATGCGATGGCTTCTGGTTCGCCTGATTTAACCAAAAGCACTTTGACGAAGGATATGGTAATTTCTACAATATCTATGGGTCGGGGCAAAATGCCTGCACAAAAAGACGTGCTGACCAAAGAAGAAATCGAGGCTCTTGCCTCACATGTGATCGGATTGAGAAAGTGAAGAAGCAACAACTATTTGATACTGCGCCAAAACAAGAAACCTGCGTCCTCGTGGGTATTGTTACACGCTCGCAAACACGCGAACAACTCCAAGAATACCTCGACGAGCTCGCGTTTTTGGCATTGACAGCCAATGCAATTTGCCTAAAAAGATTTTCGCAAAACCTCGACCATCCTGATTCCCGCACTTTTGTTGGTTCAGGTAAGCTCAATGAAATCATCGAATTCGTGGACGAGCACAAGCCCGACATGATCATTTTTGATGATGAACTTGCACCTTCACAACTTCGAAATCTTGAGCGCATTTTCAAAGAAAAAGAAGTAAAAGTTCTCGATAGAAACAATCTCATACTCGATATTTTCGCGAGTCGTGCACGCACGGCTCACGCAAAGACTCAAGTAGAACTTGCGCAATACCAATACATGCTTCCACGACTAACGCGTATGTGGACCCACTTGGAAAAACAACGTGGTGGTATCGGTATGAGAGGTCCAGGGGAACAGGAGATTGAGACCGATAGACGTATTGTGCGCGATCGTATTGCTAAGCTCAAAGAAGACCTAAAAGAAATTGATAAGCAAATGACGGTGCAACGCAACAATCGTGGTGCACTCGTGCGTGTTGCGCTGGTTGGTTACACCAACGTGGGCAAGAGCACAATCATGAATATGCTTTCTAAATCAGAAGTATTTGCGGAGAATAAACTCTTCGCTACGTTGGATACAACAGTGAGAAAAGTCGTGTTGCAAAACCTTCCTTTTCTTTTATCAGATACAGTAGGTTTCATTCGCAAACTACCTCATCAATTAATCGAATCATTCAAATCAACATTGGATGAAACGCGTGAAGCAGATTTGCTTTTGCATGTTGTAGATATTTCTCATCCGCAGTTTGAGGATCAATTCAACGTGGTGAATGAAACACTTCGTGAAATAGGCAGTGGTGATAAACCGACGATTGTGATCTTTAATAAAATTGATGCGTATACACACGTTCAAAAAGACGAAGATGACCTAACGCCTCCAACAAAAGAAAACATCACGTTAGAAGAATTACAGAACACGTGGATGTCGAAGATTGGAGAGAATGAGGTGTTGTTTATTTCCGCTGCGAAAAAACAAAACATAGATACGTTGAGAGCGGTTCTCTACGAGCGCATCCGACAAATTCACGTGACCAGATTTCCTTTCAATGATTTTCTTTACGATGTCGAATCTTAGAAATTCTTCGCCACAGAGTTGAACTGAGATTTAAAGAGATTAACAAAGGGGTATTTCCATTTTTAAAAGAAATTTCGAATAGAAAAGAACACTCTCTGTGAAGCTCCTTTTTACTCTGGTAAACTCTGTGGAACAAAAATTCTTCGCCACAGAGTTGAACTGAGATTTAAAGAGATTAACAAAGGGTCACTTCTTTTTATAGGAAATTTCGAAAATATCGAAATGGCATTCTGGGGCGATATTCTTAAATAATTTTGATTTCATGAAAACTGAAAACGAAATTACTTACCAAATAATCAATGCTGCCATTGAGGTTCATAGATTCCTTGGGCCGGGGATGCTAGAGTCTGCATACCATAGATGCATGGAGCTTGAGCTTAAATCAAAAGGGGTTCAATTCCAAAGCGAAGTTCCTTTACCGATTGTATTTAAAGGAAATATAATTGAGCGAGCATACAAAATAGATCTTCTCGTAGAGAATGATATTATTGTCGAATTGAAATCAGTTGATGCTGTGCTCGATGTGCATCATGCTCAAGCACTGACCTACTTAAAATTTTCCAACAAGAAAATAGGATTGCTTATAAACTTCAATGTTCCTATGCTCAGGAATGGTATTT